>CABRSG010000329.1 GCA_902473545.1 uncultured Lachnospiraceae bacterium
AGCCGTCAGCGTGCAGATCACGATGGTATCGGTAAACACTTCAAAAATACCGAAAAGCCCTTGCTTCACCGGTTTCTGGGTGTCCGCACAGGCGTGTGCAATGGATCCGGTACCAAGACCTGCCTCATTGGAGAAAATGCCGCGGGAGACGCCTTTCTGCATACTGAGGAAAAAGCTGCCGACAGCGCCGCCGGTTACGGCGGAGGGTGAGAAGGCACCCTCAAAAATCATTCCGAAAACAGCAGGAACCTTTTGGATATTCAGAAATACCACGCCCAGCGCGAGAAGAATGTACAGCAGCGCCATAAAGGGAACCAGCTTTTCCGTCACCTTTCCAATGCGTTTCACGCCGCCGAAAAGCACCAGACCGACCAGAATGGTAATGACAATGCCGGTCACCAGGCTGACAGCACCGGTCTGTGAATCATCAATGATATGATAATTCAGCAGAGCGGAATTGATCGCGGTTGTGATCGTGTTTGCCTGCGTAGCGTTTCCGGTTCCGAATACCGTCAGTACGCCAAAGGCCGAAAAAAGAACCGCAAGCCAGTGCCAGTGCTTTGCAAGCCCGTTCTTAATGTAGTACATCGGTCCGCCGACGAAATCGCCCTGCTCATTTTTCTCGCGGAAGTGAACCGCGAGCGTCACCTCTGAAAATTTCGTACACATTCCAAGAAACGCAGAAATCCACATCCAGAAAACGGCGCCCGGTCCGCCGATCGCGATCGCTCCGGCAACTCCGGCGATATTTCCGGTGCCGACCGTGGCGGCAAGCGCGGTACATACCGCCTGGAACGGCGTCATAGCGCCGTCTGACGCCTCTTTTTTTCGGAACATTCTTCCGATAGTTGTCTTAATCGCATAGGGGAATTTGCGGATCTGTATAAAATGTGTGCGGAGACTCAGATATAGTCCGACGCCGATGATACAGATCATCGCGGGCACACCCCAGACAAAATTGTTTACAGCAGTGTTAATAGCTTCAATTGTTTGCAACATAAAGAACCTTTCTTTTACATCCTTAAATCATTTTCTCGCGGCCGCGGCAGGTGCTGCAGGCGGTGCGGAATGGTTTCAGTTTAGCACATTCCGGGGAAAATGTACAGAAAATAAAATGCGGGGTACGGAAGATCGGCTCTGACGGAATTGGACTACACGGCAATGCTGGCATCGCTGCTGGCTTGCTGCCCCGTTATGCCTGCAGCGGGGTATCTGACTTGAGAAATAGCCGGATATTGTCCAGCACCTTCTCGCTGAGCAGTCCGAAAGCCTGCCGTGTTCTTCCGGCGGAGGCATCCGGCGATAAAACCCTCTCATGGGAAAAGATTTCCCCATTCACATCGCCGGCGGCGCCACTGGTGTCGCATACGAAGTAATTATTTCCGCTGTTCAGCCACCTTTTCAGCGCCTCCGTATCGTGGGACGGTCCGATGGAGGTGTTGAAGAGGATTTTTCCGTTGCCGAGCTTTTCAAATTCCTTCTCGTGCAGCAGGATCACATTTTTATTGAGACAGGTAAATACCACCTCGCTGTTTTCAAGAAGCTCGTGAAGCGGACGGTAGGTATAACCCTTCTGCTCCAGCTCCGGCTTGCGGGTGCGGCTGAAATAGGAAATGTCGGCGCCCATAAACAGTAGTGCTTCCGCGATCAGGCTTCCTGTGACGCCAAGACCGATAATGCCTGCCTTCAGATTGGTGATTTCCTCCGGCGTATCCTTCCATTTATAGCCGTCGTAGCCGTGGAGCAGCCGCACAAGCTCATACAGAACAAATTCCACAACGCCGCGGTCGCCGTAATCGCGGATGCCGAGTACCTGGATGCCGCGCTCGCGCGCACAGGCGATGTCGACATTTGCGCTCTCCTCTGAATACAGGCTGCAGCACATGCCGATATAGCGGAGGTTCGGACAGCTTTCTATGATAAAACGGTCAATCTGAGAGGTGTAGCTGACCAGCACGGCGTCAGCGTCTGCAACCCTCTCGATAATCACTTCTCTCGTTTTCGGAATATCGCGATAAAGAACAACCTCCTTCGCGTATTCATACAGTTTCTTTTCGGCTTCCGCCACCAGACTTACCGGCTCGATCGCCACAAGCTTTTCAAACATTGCAGATCCTCCCTCATTTATGACGCCCGTTGCGGTTTGCGGCGGGCTTATTATGATAACTCTATCATATTTTCCGCAATAAGGAAAGTGTATCCCGGTATTCCTTCGGCGATATCCCGTACTCTTTTTTGAAGGCGCGGTAAAAGCTGGAGTAGTCGCCAAATCCGCAGCCTAAATATAGGTCGCTGACAGGCGCGTCCGAGGTCATGGCTTCGCGGCAGAGCGCAAGTCTTTTTTTCGTGATGTACTGATGAATAGAAATGCCGAGGTTGTCTTTGAAAACGTGTGATATATGATATTTGCTCACGAAAAAGGCGTCGGAAAGCCGCTCCAGGGAAAGATCTTCATCCAGATGTTCCTCGATGTATTCTACCAGACGCTCAAAAAGCGGCGTTTCCTCCGCCTGGATTTTCGGGTGCTTTTGTGTGTAGACGATACGGTTCAAAAGCAGGATAAGGTCGTTGATGCAGAGTGGAATCTGCGCGTCGCGTCCAAAGCGC
Organism: uncultured Lachnospiraceae bacterium; assembly: GCA_902473545.1. Lineage (GTDB taxonomy): Bacteria > Bacillota > Clostridia > Lachnospirales > Lachnospiraceae > Marvinbryantia. Next base: position 2,608 of record CABRSG010000329.1, read on the forward strand.
CGGTCGTGCATTTCTTCCAGCAGACGGAGGATTTTTGACTGCACAGAGTTGAAAGAAAGCTGGTCGGTGTGGAAGAGATACGTCTGATGTTTTTGCACATACTCCGTCAGATAGCCGTAATCCGGGGAGAGTGCAAGCAGGTGCTGTCCGTAATCGCGGCTGGTCC
>CABRSG010000330.1 GCA_902473545.1 uncultured Lachnospiraceae bacterium
CTGCCGTTTCCTGGAAACAGAGGGTAAGCTCGTTCCCACACCGCGTTGCCGTCATGAAATCCAGCGAGTCGTTTGTCTCCACATCATCAGCATCGTCCCCAAAATCCGGCGTCAGCGTCTTATATAACCAATCCATTCCCGCATGGCTGCCGATAGGGGCAATCGTATGGATAGCTCCGTCATCCTCCAGGTAAAGCGGCAGATCTGGGGTGATATTTTTTGCCGAGAGCGTAAAACTTCTCCGCTCCTGATAGGCCCAAGGCGAATCGTGAGAACTGGAATCTTCCCAGACAGGGAAGTACCAGTCGTCATAACACTTTGCCGCCGCACGGCGCACGGCGTACAGGTACTCATCCTCACTCACGCCTTCCATCAAAAGGATATCGGCATTCGTAAGCCTTTCGCCCTTTGCCATGTCGTAATTGTAAGTGCTGAATTCTTCATAATATTCGTAGTAATATGAGCATTTCAGCACAAGGCTGAGTACGTCTCCGCAGCGATAGCTCTCATATCCCACAATATTACACCATGGCTCTTTCTCATTGTTTACATATTCCAGATTCTCCTCCACCATACTGCCGTAAAGGTTAGCAATCTCCTCATTGATAGTGGCGGCATCCGGCGTATCGTCCTTAATCTGCGGCACATGGTAGGAATATTGGAATTCCGGTCCGTTCGGAACGCTGACGCTACCTTCCTCGCTGTACATTTCGCCGAGGACAACATCTTTACACTCTGGTCGCGGCATGATTGTTTTTTCGTTATCTGAATCTGTATCTGTACTTTGCATAGACTCCACGCCTCCTGCTTCTGTCTGCTGTCCGCAGGTGCATAGAAGTGAAAGCATTAGCGCAAAGGAAAGAAACAGCATTGCATATCTCTTTTTCATATCATTCTCCTTCTGACATCCATTCTTCCTATCATGATGTATCCGGCGTCATCCGATGGGGAGGAGAGTGAATTTCTTCACTTCGGGAATACCTACCCATCTGTCGGCACGGGGACTCCGGCACCGGAAGCAAGATGTAGTACCATTATGGTAAAATGCGTATAGCCGCTATCACAGATCTCCATCATTTCAGCCTGCTTCTGGTTCCTCCACTGCTTTACGGTATGCTTCCCCTGCAATGTCCTGAAGCATTTTCAACAAATCATGAGCCGTTGTACCGTCGTAGGTGCTGGTAAACTGTTCTTCGCCGTTGAGCCATGTAACCTGGATTTTACTGTCGGTCGCGTCCAGACGATTCGGGTCCAGAGTACAGTAGGCAGACAACTCTGCTTCGCGCAGGAAGTCAGCCAGCTCCTTCCAACGTTCTAAGGGAACCGGCGGACATGCCTCTCTGTCACATTCATCACCAACCTCAACGCATTCAAGCGTTTCCCAGTCCGTATAACTGCAGTACAGGCGAGGATCAGGGTTTTCCTGCTCTACGGCATTTATCTGGAACGTGAAACAGTCACCGTAACTCATGGCATTTTGATGCCAGAAGAATTCCACCAATTCGGCGTTTTCGGAAACCTCCTGAGTTTTCTCTGATTCGATTTCAGCGGGCTTGGGCTTGCCGCACTCCGCCCGGTCCAGAACAGCCTGCTGCCTCATGCTGTCTTCCCCCTCTTTTGAGACGGTGATATTCAGATACATCCTGCAATTTTCCATATAGAGGCTCTCAATGGTACTGGAGCCGCTCCCATCCTCGCTTTCAAATTGCTTATAATAGAAGTGAAGCTCCGTCTTGACGTTAAGGTCATCCCCATCAAAGCTGAAGAAGAAGTTGCCGCTGTACACCAGGTCCTGCTGGCAGCTGAGATCGAGTGTGTGGCCATCTATGCGTGCGCTCCATATGCCATCCTCCGACATCCACTCGGCATTCAGCAGTTCCAGCATAGGCGCCGCCGTGTTTATCATGCCGGGACCGTCCACGATCTGGCCGGTGACAAAGTGCCGGTACATAAAAATTCCTCCTGTGATAAGAATTGCAATGACGGCTAAAATCATCATCCGCTTTTTCATGCTGCCTCCTTCTTCCCGAATTGTTGATGCCCGACAGCATTAAAACTTACCGCCTCCGCCTCCATGGGTCGTTCCGGAAGAGGAGGTGTGGGTGCTGCTCCCCGAATCCTCATTCTTCGATTTCTCTGTCCTGTTCACCGTCCGGTATAAGAACAAGTCGCGGCTCTGGGTAATATTTAAGCTTCCGTCCCTGATATAATTTTTCGCCTTCGGCTGAAAACGGACTGTCTTTAACTCTGCCTTCATCCCGCCTACCGTAATTACAGCAATGGCGATACCCACAATCAGAGAAATTGGAATCCAGATTGCCGACATAGGCTTTCTGGGCAAGCTGGATTTGTCAAATGGCTTATCCGTCCGCGCCTGGGTAATAAATTCATCACATTTTTCTATGTAAGTCCGGAATGCGGCCGCATAGTTTCCAGCCGACAGATCAGCTTTCATCTGCCCACTGATATACTGGATCCCTGCATCCGTAAACGCAGTGATTCCATATCCGCAGGTGCTCATATACCAGTCGCGGTCTTCCATGCTGATTAACAGCAATACACCGTCTCTGTCCGTTCCATAGCCAAACTGGCAATGATCATAAAGATCATCTGCAAACGAAACAATGTCGTTTCCTTCCAACGTGTCCGTGGTAATGATCACTATCTCCAGCTTTTGCCGTTCGCTCACTTCATCAAGCGCATTCAAAAGTTTTTGTTCCTCGGCATCACTCAGCAG
>CABRSG010000331.1 GCA_902473545.1 uncultured Lachnospiraceae bacterium
ACAATGAAAAGATTATTTTGCTTGTGGAGAAGAAAAATGGAGAAGAATGGGAGATGGATATCCCAAATCACCGCATGGACCTGGGACTGATATTTGAGAACGGGCTGATGAGTGAGTACCGCTCCTGCCGCAACAAATGTATTTTCTGTTTTATCGACCAGATGCCGCCGGGGATGCGCGATACTCTTTATTTTAAGGACGATGACACCAGGCTATCGTTCCTGCAGGGCAATTATGTGACGCTGACAAATATCGGCGAGGCGGATATGGAGCAGATCCTGCGCTATCACCTGTCGCCGATCAATATCTCCTTTCAGACGATGAACCCGCAGCTTCGCTGCAAAATGCTCAATAACCGTTTCGCGGGCGATGCACTGAAAAAGGTCGACCGTCTGGCGGAGGCGGGCATCGAAATGAACGGGCAGATCGTGCTCTGCAAGGGCGTCAACGACGGGGACGAGCTGGAGTATTCGATCGAACAGCTTGTGCGCTATCTGCCGCATTTAAAGAGCGTGTCGGTGGTTCCGGTGGGACTGACGAAATTCCGCGAGGGGCTGTATCCGCTGGAGCCGTTCACAAAGGAGGAGGCATGTCAGGTGCTCGATATCATTCACCGCTGGCAGAAAAAGCTGTATGAGAAGTACGGCACGCATTTTATCCATGCCGGGGATGAGTGGTACCTGCTCGCGGAGCGGGAGCTTCCGCAGGCGGAAACGTACGACGGCTATCTGCAGCTTGAAAACGGCGTCGGGATGCTGCGGCTGTTCCTGGAGGAGACCAGTGAGGAGATCAGAGCGCGCACGGGGGACGGCAGGCAGCACACAGTCTCTCTTGTGACCGGGCTTCTGGCGGCTCCCTATGTGAAGCAGGCGGCGGAGGCGCTGACAAAAAAATACCCGCGCGTGACGGCGAACGTCTATCCGGTGAAAAACGAGTTTTTCGGGGAGCGCATCACGGTAGCGGGTCTTTTGACCGGACAGGATATCCTGCGCACGCTGAAAGGACGGGCGCTCGGCGATGCGCTGCTGTTTCCGTGCAGTATGTTTAAAAGCGGGGAAGCCGTATTTTTGGATGATATTACCTTAAAAGAACTTGAGGAGACTTTACAAACAAAAGCTTGTATTGTAAAATCAAGCGGAAAGGATTTTGTGCATGCCGTTCTTCTGGAGGAACAGGACGCAGAAGGAAAAACGGCACAGCCATACGAGGTGACAGACATTGAGTAAACCGATTGTAGCAATAGTAGGAAGACCAAACGTTGGAAAATCAACCCTGTTTAACGCGCTGGCGGGCGAAAATATCTCGATCGTGAAGGATACGCCGGGCGTGACGCGCGATCGCATCTACGCGGACGTAGAGTGGCTGAATTATCAGTTCACACTCATCGACACCGGCGGGATCGAGCCGGACAGCAGCGATATCATTCTGTCGCAGATGCGTGAGCAGGCGCAGATCGCCATCGACACGGCGGATGTCATTATTTTTATGGTAGACGTAAAGCAGGGGCTGGTGGATTCGGATGCCAAGGTAGCGGATATGCTGCGCCGCAGCCGCAAGCCGATTGTGCTCGCGGTAAACAAGGCGGACAGCTACGAAAAATCCCTGCCGGATGTATACGAGTTTTATAATCTCGGAATCGGCGACCCGCAGCCCATTTCGGCAGCCGGAAAGCAGGGGCTTGGCGACATGCTGGATGTGGTGGTCGGTTATTTTCAGGATGTGGAGCTTGAGGAAGCGGAGGACGATCGCCCGCGCATTGCGGTAGTCGGAAAGCCGAATGTCGGTAAATCTTCCATTATCAACAAACTGCTCGGCGAAAACCGGGTGATCGTCTCGGATATTGCCGGTACGACCAGAGACGCCATCGACACGGCGATTACCTGGGACGGCAGAGAGTATGTGTTTATCGATACAGCGGGGCTTCGCCGGAAAAATAAGATTAAAGAGGAGCTGGAGCGCTACAGCATTATCCGCACAGTGACGGCGGTGGACCGCGCCGAGGTCGTGGTAGTCGTTATCGACGCCACCGAGGGCGTGACAGAGCAGGACGCCAAGATTGCCGGGATCGCGCACGACCGCGGAAAGGGAATCCTTGTTGCGGTGAACAAGTGGGATGCCGTTGAGAAGGATGACAAGACTATCTACAAGTATACGCAGAAAATCCGCGAGACACTTTCCTTTATGCCGTATGCGGAAATCATGTTCGTGTCGGCAGAGACCGGTCAGCGGCTTCCGAAGCTGTTTGAGATGATCGACATGATTATCCAGAACCAGTCGCTGCGCATTGCGACCGGCGTGCTTAACGAGATTCTCTCGGAGGCGGTGGCGCTGCAGCAGCCGCCCTCGGACAAGGGACGCCGTTTAAAGCTTTACTACATTACGCAGGTTTCCGTGAAACCGCCCACCTTCGTCATTTTTGTGAACGACCGCGAGCTGATGCATTTTTCCTATACGCGCTATCTGGAAAATAAAATCCGCGATACCTTCGGGTTCCGCGGAACCTCGCTGAAATTTATCATCCGTGAACGAAAGGACAAAGAACAATAATGTTGACACGTATCATTTGCGTAGCGATTGGCTACGTGTTCGGACTGTTTCAGACAAGCTATATCATCGGCAGGATGCACGGCATCGACATTCGCGATCACGGAAGCGGAAATGCCGGTACCACCAATATGCTGCGGACAATGGGCACAAAGGCGGGGTTTCTGACCTTTTTCGGCGACTGT
>CABRSG010000332.1 GCA_902473545.1 uncultured Lachnospiraceae bacterium
CAGAAGCTCCAGCACGTCGCTTTTTGTGCGCGGCATCACGGCCAGTTTCGGGACATCGCCGCCGATTTCCTGCATACGGCACAGGCGGCGAAGCATCTCCCCGCGGTCTGGTGTTTTGTCAAAATCGTGATTGGACGCCACCACAAGGCCGCCGCAGGCGTGGATCTCACGGATCAGATTCTCGGCAAACCCGCTGCCGGATGCGTCTCCCTCTGCGATGGAGACGCCATCCGTTCGCGTCCCGTCCGGCTCCCAGAACGCCTCCACATCGATGAGGTCCGCATTCCCGCTGGACGCGACGGCCAGATTGAGCGCGGCATAGTCTTCCCGCCGGATGGGACGCTTACCGCCCTCCTTTGCCGTGCGGAAGGTGAAAAGGAGCGCGGTCTCTCCCAGAGCTTCGCGCAGTTTTTCGAGCACCGAGAGAACGGCCTCCGTGTCCGTCACCTCCTCGAACCAGTCGGCGCGCCATTCCACCATGTCGAGGGGCAGGCCGGAAAAGCTTCCCGCTTCCTCGAGAATTTCTTTCTCAGTTGTTCCCACGATGGGGACGCAGATTTTCGGGCGGCCTTCTCCGAGAAGGGTGTTTCTTATCTTTAATGAGGGCATGTTTTTTCTCCTTTAATCCGAACGTATTCCCAACTCCCTGTATAAAGGTTCCAGTTCTTTCTGAATACTCTGTACAATCTTATCAATATCCAGCTGCTCGATCATTCCATTGCTTCTGATCCCTTTATAATATACCTTGTTGGCCTGCTTAAACAGCTTTTTCAATTTCTCGCACCCGTTTGCGCCAGAAACTTTCGTTTTTCCAGGCAGACGAAGAAATGCCAGGATTCCAGCCAGATCATGCAGAAACCAGTCTTCAATGGAACGTTTCGCCTTTATATGGATCACTTTCTGAACTCCATTTTCTCTAAAAGCATCCTCCACTTCTTTCCAATCTACCGGAGGTTTTGACGCCATTTCAAAGACATCTGTATCTCTGCAAAGTACAACACTGAATCGGCAGCTATCGCCGTATTTGGGTTTTACTTCTTTAAGAAATTTACGCAAAGCGATATTTTTAAATCCGCCGACACCATTTACATTTTTTAATTCAATTTTGATATCAAGCCTTCCGTCGCTCTTTTTCTGCCTGGCATGCGCAATTACCCGTTTATAAAACTCAATTTCTGTGTCTCCTTCGACAAACAGTACAAGGCACCTATTCACATGCATCACACTCCAGGTATTCGCTCCAGTCATTCTCCTCATCTGCCAGCATCGAAAAGAGATAGTCACCAATGCTCATTTTAAACGAAGCTGCGTCCTGCTCTAATAACCGCTGACCAGATTTTTTGAATGTGAAAAACTCTGCAACCCCCGGCTGACGGCTCACCCCCACATGAATCCACGAAGGCTCCAGATAACTTACAATATACGGTGAATGGCTTGTTATTATTATCTTGCAGTCATCGAGCAGCTGGCTGATAATCCGGATATAAGACTGCATAAGTCCTGGATGCACGGAATTTTCCGGCTCCTCAATCGCAATCAGAGAAATATTCGCCACATCCGCCAGAATAATCCTTGTCAGAATCATAAACACTCTCTTTGCGCCGTCTGACATAACCGTAAAATCAACTAAGTGCGCCAGATTTTTGTCTTTGACATACAAAACATGTATCGCATTTGATATGACAAAGGGGATCTCAGCCGGCAGGTTGGGATTATTCCTTGTATTGATTTCATAGCGTTCCACAATAATATCTTCTATATCTGGGAACAGGTTTTTATATACTTCTTTCAAGAGTTCAAATTTATCGGGATTTTTTTCCTGCAGATGATAAATGACACGCGGAAGATTTCCGGCGTCAATCATAAGATCCTCTACCCCTTTGCGGATAATCGGATCTGGCTGATAAAACTGCTTTACGTCCAGATTATTCTCCATGTAAAATCTCATCTTATTCAGCTTTTTGATAATTTCAGCATAAAAAATCTCGTCATATGCGCGAAGCTTATTCACCACCAGCTCTGTTGGCTCTGCATTTATTCTGGTTGAACATCTGCCTGTCTCGGAGCTCTTATAGAATGCAGACTGATTGCTCCGGCGGATCAGCTGCGTATATTTCTGACCCTTATCCTCTGGCCGGATTTTTAAAAATTCCGAGACAATATACGGATCCGAATCCTCATCGCGGCTCCAGGCAAATTCATAGCCATAAATCACACGGTACTCTCTGGAATCAAATTCTGTCAGAATGTCCATCTCAAATTTATAATTCTTTCCAAACATATGACGATTAATCGGCATCAATTTGGAATTGGACATCATACTCGCCTTATCTTCTAATGAGGCCTTCATAAAATCCAGCCCAAAATCGATTGCGGTAAGTACATTCGATTTTCCAAAATTATTCAGCGCTACCAATGCCGTAATGTTATCCAAACGGATTCTGACATTTGACAGGTTTTTAAATCCGTCAATCAATACCGCCTGTATCTTCATCGCAGGACCTCCTTGTCTGTGTACTGCAATCATACCACACCATTTTCTTTAACGCAAATATTTTTGCATTAAATTCAGAACTTTCATTTTTTATAGCATAGTATGATATCAAAACGAAAAATTATTCTCGTTTTTAATTAGAAAGTCGGTCACAACCATCGCTCAATAATTCTCCAGAATCTCCACCGCTCTCCCCTCCGCCGAGG
>CABRSG010000333.1 GCA_902473545.1 uncultured Lachnospiraceae bacterium
GACCTGGAGGCGCTGATCGAGGAGGGTGTGCTCACGAAAGCGGAGTGCAGAAAGGCGGACTGCGGGCAGGAGCCGCGCTACGTCGATTATGGTCAGCTTTACGACAAGCGCCTTGCGCTGCTGAGAAAGGCGTATGAGCGCAGTCAGATCGGCAAAGATGTGGATTTCCTGAAATTTGTGGATGAAAACCAGTCATGGCTGAAAGACTATGCATTATTCATGGCAGTGAAAAAGTGCTTTGGCGGCGCTTCCTGGCTGGAGTGGGCGGAGGATATCCGTCTGCGCTGGGGAAATGCCCTCGACTATTATTACAGGGAATATGCGGAAGAAATCGAATTTTATGAGTATCTTCAGTATAAATTCATGCAGCACTGGAAAAAACTGAAAAAATACGCTAACGAGCAGGGCATCCGTATCATTGGGGATATTCCGATCTATGTGGCGCTGGACAGCGCCGATGTGTGGGCACATCCGGGACTGTTTCAGATGGATGAGACCGGCAAGCCGAAGGCAGTGGCAGGCTGCCCGCCCGATGCATTCTCCGAGACGGGACAGCTCTGGGGCAATCCGCTGTATCGCTGGGATGTCCACAGGAACCAGGACTATGACTGGTGGACGCGCCGCATGAAGCACTGCTACGAGCTTTATGATGTGGTGCGCATCGATCATTTCAGAGGCTTTGACGAATACTTCTCCATTCCCTATGGCGCGAAGGACGCCACCGGCGGCAAGTGGGAGAAGGGACCGGGCATGGATCTGTTCCGCACGCTGGAGCGCAGGCTTGGAAAAAAGGATGTCATCGCGGAGGACCTCGGTCTGATGACGGATTCCGTGCGCAAGCTGGTAAAGGAAAGCGGCTATCCGAATATGAAAGTGCTTGGCTTCGCGTTTGACGCGGATGGGCTGAGCGATCATCTTCCGCATAATTATGATAAAAACTGCGTGGTCTATACGGGAACGCACGACAATGAGACGCTGATGCAGTGGTATGACGCTCTGAAGGGCAAGGAGCTTGCCTTTGTTCAGGATTACATGAACAATAAACGCACGCCGCACGAGGAAGTGCGCTGGGATTTCATCCGCCTTGCGATGCTGAGCGTTGCAGATACCTGTATCATTCCGATCCAGGACTATCTTGGATTTGGAAAAGAAGCGCGCATGAATTTCCCGTCCACACTGGGCGAAAACTGGAAATGGCGTCTGAAAAAGGGTGACATTACCAAAGCGCTCACAAAGGAAATTCATCACCTTACGAAACTGAGCTGCAGACTATAGAAAAGGGCGCTGTGAACGAAGTGAGAAACTATCCATGACAGCCTCAAACACCTGCTGTTTGAGGCGTAAGAACGTGATTCGGGTGTGAGCAAATCCCATTCGCGAAGCGAATTTTAAATGGATTTGCGAAGAGCGCTGTGAACGCAGTGAACAGCGGGAAGGGAATAAAGACGGAAAATGGGAATTATCGAGGCAAAAAAGCTTTCGCATGATTATCAGAAAATTGGAGAGGACGGCAGCGTGGAGGCGGTCTACCGGGCGGTGGACGGCGTCGACCTTGACGTGGCGCCGGGGCAGTTTATCGCGATCCTGGGACACAACGGCTCCGGGAAATCCACGCTGGCGAAGCATTTAAACGCCCTTCTATTGCCGAGCGAGGGTTCGGTCTTTGTGGACGGCATGGACACAAAGGACATGGACAAGCTGGAGGAGATCCGCCAGACGGCGGGGATGGTGTTCCAGAACCCGGACAACCAGATCATTGGCACCGCAGTGGATGAGGATGTTGCGTTCGGACCGGAAAACATGGGTGTTCCGACGGAGGAGATCATCTGGCGTGTGGAAAACAGCCTGAAGACTGTCGGCATGTGGGAGTATCGCGCTCACTCGCCGAACCGTCTGTCGGGCGGGCAGAAGCAGCGCGTGGCGATCGCCGGCGTAGTGGCGATGGAGCCGAAATGTATCGTGCTTGATGAACCGACCGCTATGCTCGATCCGGTCGGACGAAAGGAAGTTATCAGGGCGGCGCAAAAGCTTAACCGCGAGAAGGGCATCACGATCATTCTTATTACGCATTATATGGAAGAGGTGGTCGACGCGGATCGCGTGATCGTAATGGATCAGGGAAAAGTTCTGATGCAGGGAACGCCGCGTGAGGTGTTCTCCAGAGTGGAGGAGCTGAAGGAGCACCGGCTGGATGTGCCGCAGGTGACGATGCTCGCACATGAATTGCGAAAGAGCGGCCTTAACATCCCGGAGGGGATTCTGACGATTACGGAGCTTGCGGACGCGCTTGGAAAGGCGGGGCAGGAATGTCGATAAAGATAGAGCATTTGAATTATATATACAGCCAGGGAACCGCCTACGAAAAGCAGGCGCTCACCGATATCGATCTGGAGCTGCCGGTCGGACAGTTTATTGGCATCATCGGGCACACCGGCTCCGGAAAATCGACGCTCATCCAGCATCTGAACGGACTTGTGCGGGCGACGAGCGGTACGATCTATTATAATGGAGAGAACATTTACGCGGAAGGCTTTTCTATGAAGGCGCTGCGCAGCAAGGTTGGGCTGGTGTTTCAGTATCCGGAGTATCAGCTCTTTGAGGTGGACGTTTTTACCGACGTGTGCTTTGGCCCGAAGAATCTGGGACTTTCAAAGGATGAGGTGGAGGCGCGTGCGTATGAGGCGCTGCGGCAGGTT
>CABRSG010000334.1 GCA_902473545.1 uncultured Lachnospiraceae bacterium
GCTCGCCAGAAGCTTTCTTCTTACTGAAAAGGTTTCTTTTTGTATGGTTCCGGTTAGCTGCAGAATCAAGAAATTCAGCATCAGATTCTCCAGAAAGTAGACATCCAGATAAATCTCGTAGTGCAACAAAAAGCCTCCCTTCACGTACCCCTAGTATACGTGAAGGGAGGCATATTATTTGTCAAAACAGCCACCCAAAACCACAGATTTCCTCGACAAGATGTGACATTGAAATTATTTTGTACCGTAGCGGTGTATCTTCTGCAGTATGCCGCGCAGATCCTCCACCGGAACCTGGCCCGGCGCGGAAGCCTGCCCCGCCATGCCGAAAGTAAGCGCGGAACCAAATGTCTCGCCAAGCAGACGGCTTACCACTCCAACTGCCCCCATGGACATCGTGATGACCGGAACCGAAAGTTTCCGGTGTGCTTCCTCCGTCGCTTCCAGCAATATAAGAACATCGGCGCTGCTTTGCGGCATCACAGCGATTTTCGCGATGTCGCCGCCCAGCTCCTGCATACTTTTCAGGCGGCTCACCAGCTCCTCCTTTGGCGGTGTTTTTTGAAAATCATGATTGGACAAGATCACTTTTTGCCCTGACACATGGGCTGCTTCTATAAGCGAGACTGCCGTCTCCCTGTCCAAAAAGAGTTCCACATCAATCGCGTCTGCCATGCCGCTTTCTAAGATCACACGATACATCTGTGCATACGCTTCGGGAGAAATTTCCTGCTCTCCGCCCTCCCGCTTCGTGCGAAAGGTCACCAGAAGCGGCGTATCGCCCAGATAGCCCCGCAGCTCCTTTAAAATATCCGGCAGTATCTCTCTCATCTCTGCCCCTTTTTCCAGCCGCTCCGTATCCTTTGCTCGCTCAGAGAAAGCTTCTGCACCCTCCATGCTCGCCGCATGCTTCCGGAAAGCGTCCAGACCCTCCAAAAAGTCAGCTCTCCACTCGATCATGTCCGGTCCCTGCTCCATTGCGTTGCGGGCAGAATACGCAATTTCCTGCCGCGTTCTGCCCATCACAGGCACGCAGATTTTCGGAAGTCCCTCCCCAAGGATCAGATTACGGATTTTTACAGTGTTTGGCATGACAATTCGTTCCTTTCTCTACATACTTCGTGACAAATATAACAGTTCAGACAGGTCTTTGCACTCGCTGCAAAGACCGTAAGAAAATCATACAAGAGTGCAAAAATCCCATCGCGAAGCGATTTTAAATGGATTTTTGCAGGTGACAGGGCAGCTTAGCTGAACTGTTACTGACAAATTATAACACGGGACAGTACCGCAAAACAATATAGAATTTCATACGGCAATATGATAAAATGTAACGGGGGTTACTGTGAACGAAGTGAACAGCAGCTAACTGAATCTCAGCCGCTGACAGGCGTTCTGACAGATTGGCCAAAACAGTTTTCGAGGATAAAAGAAGGGAGATTTCGATTATGATTACCGGACACACACGTCTGACCGGTCTTTTGGGGAGCCCGGTCGCGCACAGCATCTCGCCGCTGATGCACAATGAGGCGTTTCAGCTTCTCGGACTCGATTATGCCTATCTTTGCTTTGAAGCAAAGGAAACGGATATGGAGGAAGCAATAAAGTCACTAAAGTTTTTGAATGCGCGCGGATTTAACTGCACGATGCCGGTTAAAATCCGCATGTGCGAGCTTGCCGATGCGCTTTCACCCGCAGCAGAAATGATCGGGGCTGTAAACACCGTCGTCATTGACGACGGCGTTCTGACCGGGCACAATACCGACGGTATCGGCTATATGGAGGCTTTAAAGGAGGCTTCCGTAAATGTGATCGGGCAAAAAATGGTACTGCTGGGAGGAGGCGGCGCTGCCACGGCGATCGCTGTTCAGGCTGCGCTCGACGGTGTGGCAAAGCTTTCCCTTTTTAATCGCCGGGGACGCTCCTGGGAGCGCGCGCAGAAGCTTGCGGATACCTTAAACGCCCGCACCGGCTGCCGCGTTTCCCTGTTTGACCTCGCTGATGATAACATGTTGAAAAAGGAGCTGGCGGACAGTTATCTTCTGACCAACGCGACTCCTGTCGGCATGGCTCCGAACACCGGCATCAGCCCCATCCCCGACAGCTCCATGCTGCATGAAGCTTTAATTGTATCCGATGTGATCTACAATCCGCGCAAAACAAAACTGATGGAAGACGCCGAAAGCCGCGGCTGCCGCACATGCAACGGATTGTATATGCTGCTTTACCAGGGCGCCGAGGCATTTCGTCTTTGGACAGGATGTGACATGCCGGTGGAAAAAATTAAAAACAAATATTTCCAGTAATTTTTTACGCTCCGCATCCCTGCGCACACGCTGCCATCAGCTCCCGCACGATGCTGGAATCCGTGGGGTACGCATAGAGCCGCCGCCCGATTTTCTGAAATTTTTCGCTGCCTCTTCCCAGAATGAGGATCAGCGTCTTTTCCGGATCGGCGCCGGCTTTCTCCAGCGCGGTGCGGATAGCGACTCTGCGGTCTGCTATGCAGACGCAGGCTCCCCCTGCCATCTCCACATAACTGCCCACCTCGTCTGCAATTTCACTGACGTCCTCAACTCCGGGATCATCTGACGTCACGTAAACATAATCGGAAAACATGCCCGCCAGCACGCCCAGTTCCCGGCGCCGGTTATACGCTTTTCCGCCCGGGCACCCAAA
>CABRSG010000335.1 GCA_902473545.1 uncultured Lachnospiraceae bacterium
GATTATGGCGGTACTACACGCTGCCGAGGGCGATTACGTCATGGGGATGGATGATGATATGCAGACGCATCCGTCGCAGATCCCGGCGTTCATTGAGAAAATGAATGAAGGCTATGATCTGGTGTTCGGCGTTTTTAAGAAGCGAAAATTCGGCTTTATGAAGAATCTCACAAGCCGGATTGCTTCCTTTATCATGTGGCATATGGTGGAGCGCCCGAAGGGGCTGGAGGCGAGCAATTACTGGTGCTGCCGCAAATATGTGCGCGATGAGCTGATCCAGTATGACGGCTACAATCTATACCTTCAGATTCTCTTTTACCGCACGACCGGAAATATCGCCAATATTGAGATCGAGCATTATGCGCGGGAGGAAGGGCAGTCAAACTACAATTTCCGCAAGTCTTTTAAGCTGTTCATGTCATTTATGAACTACACCGTTATCCCGCTGCGGATCGCCACAATTACCGGTACGCTCTTTTCGCTTGCAGGCTTCATCGGAGCGATCGTCGTGTTTGTGCGCAAGATTCTTGACCCGACCATCACGGTTGGCTGGTCGTCGACTATGTGCGTCATGATGATCCTGTTTGGCTTTGCGTTCCTGATGCTGGGGATCATCGGGGAGTATATCGGAAAGCTGATATTGAATGTCAATAAAACGCCGCAGTATGTGGTGCGGGAAACGATTAATGTGGAAAAAGAAAAACCTACCGAATAGGACTGCTGCCGGGCAGATGAAGTATAAACTGCCCGGCGGCAGTCTTTTTATATATTTTTTTGCAAGGTTTTTGGGAATCTGGTGTATAAGTATATGAGAGTATAAAGGAAGCTGCGGCGGAAGGGAGGAAACGGATGGACGAGGATATTATGGAGCTGTTTGTCAAAAAAGACCAGCAGGGCGTCGAGCTGATCGCGCAGCGCTATGAGAAGCTGATCCGCTACATTGCCGTGACAATCCTGCGCAGCAGGGAGACGGTTGTGGAGGAGTGCATTAACGATGTTTACTTAAAGCTCTGGAACCATGCGGCGGATTATGATTATCAAAAGGCGTCATTCAAAACGTACCTGAAGGCGGTCACGCGCAACACGGCGCTGAATCATCTGCGGAAGCTGCGCAGGCTGGAGGAGCTGGAAGGGCTGGATGAGTCGGACACTCTGCAGTCAGAGTACATAGACTACAGTCAGGGACCGGAGCAGAAAATAATTATCCGAGAGGAAGTGGACGCGCTGCGCCGGGTTCTTGCGGGAATAAAACAGAAGGATAAGGAAATAGTGCTGCGCCGTTTCTACTATCTTCAGAGCACCCGACAGATCGCCCGGGCGATGGGTATGTCGGAGAATGCGGTGGACAGCAGACTGTCCAGACTAAAGAAAAAAATCCGGAAACGTTATGAAAAGGAGGTGGCGGGATGAGCTTGTGGAGCCAGGCACGTCTGATAGACATTATGAGCCAGATAGATATGGAGCTGGCGGCGGAGGAAATCCCGGAAGGGGATCTTGAAAAGGTGGAATTTCCCACGGAACACAAAAATAGCCGGAATAAACGGAAAACAGTGATTTTATCCGGGGTTGCCGCTTCCGTTGCACTGACGGCAGTGGCCGTGTTTGTGTGCAGAAAGCATGATTTATTCAGGCGCGCGGCATAAAAAAAGCGTGCAGATAAGGAGAGGAAAATGTTAGAAAAATTAATTTCGATCGTAGCAGAGCAGTTAAATGTGGAGGAAGAAGAGGTAAGACCTGAGACGGATTTTCGAAAAGACCTCGGAGCGGATTCTCTGGACCTTTTTGAACTGGTGTCCGCGCTGGAGGAAGAATACGACGTGGAGATACCGTCTGAGGAGCTGGAAAAGCTGAACACGGTACAGGCAGTTGTGGATTATCTGGAGGAAAAGGGGAGCTGGAAATGAGAAAGACGGCAATCACGGAATTGCTTGGTATACAGTATCCAATTCTCCAGGGCGGCATGGCATGGGTAGCGGAAAGTACCCTTGCGGCCGCCGTTTCTAATGCAGGGGGACTTGGGATTCTTGCGGCGGCGAATGCGCCGTATGAATATGTGAAGGAGCAGATTAAGAAGGTAAAGGAGCAGACAGATAAGCCGTTCGGGCTGAATATTATGCTGCTCAGCCCCTATGCGGAGGATATTGCGCATCTTGCTGCACAGGAGCGGGTTCCGGTGGTGACTACAGGAGCGGGTAATCCGGGAACATACATGACGATGTGGAAAAATGCGGGTATTCGCGTAATTCCGGTAGTTGCTTCAGTGGCACTTGCAAAAATGATGCAGCGGAGCGGTGCGGACGCAGTAATCGCGGAGGGCTGCGAGTCTGGCGGTCATGTCGGTGAGACGACTACTATGGCGCTGGTGCCGCAGGTGGCGGATGCCGTGGAGATTCCGGTGATCGCAGCGGGCGGACGCGGCTTTGCGGCGGCGATGATGCTTGGCGCGCAGGGCGTCCAGATGGGCACGCGCTTTCTGGCTGCAAAGGAATGTGTGATACATCAGAATTATAAGGATCGTGTTCTGCGGGCGAAGGATATCGACACTGTTGTGACGGGGCGCAGTACCGGGCATCCGGTGCGCACGCTTCGCAATAAGATGACACGGGAATATCTCCGGATGGAGAAGGAGGGCGGCAGCTTTGATAAGCTGGAAGCACTGACGATCGGCGGACTGCG
>CABRSG010000336.1 GCA_902473545.1 uncultured Lachnospiraceae bacterium
CTACAATGGAGAGCCGGTCGGACCGAAGAGCCGCCGGGAGGTCGCTTACATGTCCACGGAGCCGTACTTTTACAACTGGATGACGATTAAGGACGTCGGCAAATATTACGACGACTTCTTCGAGGACTTTTCCATGGAAACCTACGAGCGTCTGATCGGACGGATGGAGCTTTCGCCGGAGATGAAGACGAAGAGCCTTTCCTCCGGTATGATGGCGAAGCTGAAAATTGCCGTCACCATGGCGAGAAAAGCAAAGGTATACCTTTTGGATGAGCCGC
Source organism: uncultured Lachnospiraceae bacterium (assembly GCA_902473545.1). Classification (GTDB taxonomy): domain Bacteria; phylum Bacillota; class Clostridia; order Lachnospirales; family Lachnospiraceae; genus Marvinbryantia. The sequence continues at coordinate 279 of CABRSG010000336.1, forward strand.
TCAACGGCATCGACCTGCTGGCGCGCGACGAGATTATCCGCAGCGTGCTGGAGTCGGCGGGAGAGGATACCACGCTGGTGATCTCAAGCCACCTGGTCGACGAGCTGGAAAAGGTGGTAGACTGCGCGATCTTTATCAAGGAAAGTCATCTGGTGGAGATGTGCAGTGTGGAGGAGCTGCGCGAGGAGCGCGGAAAATCCGTGGTAGATCTGTACCGTGAAATTTATGGACATGGAGGGGAAGCAACATGCTGAAATTAATGAAATATGAACTGCGCAAGACAATGTTTTCGAAATTTATCCTGCTGATCGTAACGGCGATTGCTGAGATCGCTTATCTGATCGGCGTATTCTTTGACTGGGAAAACGGGCTTACATTCGGGATCATCGGTCTGGTATGCTGCGCGATGTTCGGCATCCTGTATATCGGCGTTGAAAGCCTGCTCGTATTCCACCGTGATCTAAACACCAAGCAGAGCTACATGCTGTTTCTCACGCCGACCAACAGCTACCAGGTACTTGGCGCAAAGGTGATTGAAAACGGCATTTCCATTTTAGCTACCGGCGCATTTTTTGCGGCGCTTGCGGCGCTCGATTTTACGGTCAGTGTCATTTATATCGGCGGGGTAAAGCAGTTTCTGGATATGCTTCATCATCTGATGCTTAACCTTCAGATAGAGATCAATATTACTGCACAGGGACTTGCTTTGGGATTTTTTGCGATCCTGGTGACATGGCTGCTGATGGTGGTGACGGGTTATCTGGCAATCGTACTCTCGGCGACGGTTCTGGCGGGAAAGCGCTTCAGCGGCGTGGTAAGCTTTTTTATTTATTTGCTGCTGGAATGGTCATGCGGCTGGCTTGTGGATAAATGTGTTCCGGCTCTGACAAATGAAACGCTGGAGTTTGCGCTGATGATGGGCGCGCTGTTTATAGAAATTATTGTGATGTATTTTGTGGCAGGCTGGATCATGGAGCGCCGTCTGAGCGTGTAATACAGTGCAAAAGCAGTCTGCGTATGGTTGAGGGAGGATTTTGAAGGATCTATGAAAAAAGACGATATGGTACAACTGACAATCGAAGATATCAGCGCTGAGGGCTTCGGTATCGGACGCGCGGAGGATATGGTTCTCTTTGTGAAGGATACGATACCGGGTGATGAGATTGAGGCAAAGGTCATGAAGATGAAAAAGACGTATGGCTATGCCCGTCTGATGAAGCTTCTTGCCCCCTCGCCCTTCCGGGTACCGGCGGTATGCCCGGTGGCAAGGCAGTGCGGCGGCTGTCAGATCCAGGAGATGAATTATCAGGAGCAGCTTCGGTTCAAGGAGAAAAAGGTGCGTGAAAATCTGGAGCGCATCGGAAAATTTACGGATATCCCGATGGAGCCGATCATCGGCATGGAGCAGCCGTTTTACTACCGCAACAAGGCACAGTTCCCTATCGGAAGGGACAAAAACGGACGCATTGTTGCCGGATTTTATGCGGGACGCACGCATTCCATCGTAGACAACCGCAAGTGTTTCCTTGGAGCAGAGGTAAACGAGAAAATTTTGAATATCATCATTTCCTACATGGAAAAGGAGCTTGTCAGTCCGTATGACGAGACGACCGGGCGCGGGCTTGTGCGCCATGTGCTGATCCGCTGCGGCTTTACGACGAAGGAAGTGATGGTGTGCATCGTGGTCAATGGACGCACGCTCCCGAAGGAGGAAAAGCTGGTGGATGCGCTGACAAAGATACCGAACATGACCAGCATTTCCATCAACACGAACCGCGAAAAGACGAATGTCATCATGGGAAAGGATGTGCGGGTTCTCTGGGGGAAACCGTACATCGAGGATTATATTGGAAACATCCGCTACCAGATATCGCCGCTCTCGTTTTTCCAGGTGAATCCGGTGCAGACGGAAAAGCTGTATTCGCTGGCTCTGGAATACGCCGGGCTGACCGGAAATGAGACGGTGTGGGATCTGTACTGCGGCATCGGAACGATCTCGCTGTTTCTGGCTCAGAAGGCGCGTCAGGTGTACGGTGTCGAGATCATTCCGCAGGCGATCGACGACGCCTGCCGCAACGCGAAGATCAACGGCATCGCAAACGCACAGTTCTTTGTGGGCAGAGCGGAGGAAATCCTGCCGGAGGTCTACCGGAAGCACCGCATTCACGCGGAGGTGATCGTGGTCGACCCGCCCCGCAAGGGCTGCGACGACTCGCTGCTCTCTACCATTATCGAGATGCGGCCGGAGCGTGTAGTGTATGTGAGCTGCGACAGCGCTACGCTGGCGCGCGACCTGCGGATCCTGTGCGATAACGGCTACACGCTGAAGCGCTGTCGGGCGGTCGACCAGTTCCCGATGAGCGTTCACGTAGAAACC
>CABRSG010000337.1 GCA_902473545.1 uncultured Lachnospiraceae bacterium
CCGCCTCGATCGCCTGTGTCTCACTCTTGATATCGATCTTGAAGCCGGTGAGCCTTGCGGCAAGTCTCGCATTCTGTCCCTCCTTGCCGATCGCAAGGGAAAGCTGATAATCCGGCACGACTACCTGCGCGGTCTTCTCATCATTGTCCGCCGCAACATAAATAACCTTTGCCGGGCTGAGCGCATTCTCGATCAGCAGCGCCGGGTTTTCATCCCAGTTGATGATGTCGATCTTCTCTCCGCGCAGCTCCTCAACAATGGTGTTTACGCGGGAGCCGTTGATGCCGACGCATGCGCCCACCGCATCGACGTCCGGGTCGTTCGACCAGACCGCCATCTTCGTGCGGTTGCCTGCCTCTCTTGCAATGCACTTGATCTCAACGGTGCCGTCGCGCACCTCCGTCACCTCGTTCTCAAACAGCCTCTTCACCAGCTCCGGATGCGTACGTGAAACGAGTACCTTCGGTCCCTTCGGCGTGTCCTTTACCTCCAGCACGTAAACCTTCACGCGCTCGGTCGGGTAGAAGGTCTCGCCCTTCACCATTTCATTTTCATTTAAAACCGCGTCTACCTTGCCGAGATTGATGCTGACATTTCTGCCAAGATAGCGCTGCACGATGCCGGTCACTACCTCGCGCTCCTTGCTGTAATATTCGTTATACAGCACCTTGCGCTCTTCTTCGCGGATCTTCTGGAGGATTACGTTCTTCGCATTCTGCGTGGCGATGCGTCCAAACTCCTTCGATTTGATCTCCACATTCACCACATCGCCCACCTCGTAGCGGGAATCCTTCATCTTTGCGTCTGCAAGGCTGATCTCCATCACCGGATCCTCCACCTCTTCCACAACGGTTTTCTCCGCATGGACGGAAAACTCGCAGGTGTTCGGGTTGATATCCACCTTCACATTGTCCGCCTTACCAAAATGGTTTTTGCACGCCTGGATCAGCGACTGCTCGATCGCCTCCAGCAGGATCGTCTTGCTGATGTTTTTCTCCTTCTCCAGAACGTCCAGTGCTTCCATTAATTCATTATTCATTTTCCCTTTTCCTCCTTAAAAATCGAAAGCCAGTCTTATCAGCGCAATATCAGCTCTCGCAATCTGCATTTCACTTTCATCTTCCATCATGATGGTGACGGTTTCTTTATCAAAGGCTTTTAAAATGCCGTAAAATTCCTTCTGTCGTTCTATCGCGCGGAACGTGCGGATTTCCACTTCTTCCCCGATGCTGCGCACAAAATCCTTCTCTTTTTTGAGCGGCCGCCCAAGTCCCGGAGAACTTACCTCAAAAATATAGGATTCCTCAACAAAGTCCTGCTCATCCAGAATATCGTTCGCCGCCCGGCTCACCAGCTCACAGTCGTCCACCGTAATGCCGCCCGGCTTGTCGATATAAATGCGCAGATATTTGCCGGCGCCCTCCTTCACATACTCCACGTCTACCAGCTCAAATCCGTTCGCATCCACGATCGGCTGCAGTATCGCTTCCGTTTTCTGTTCATACATTTCTTTTTTTGTCATACGCCCCGCATTCCTCCAGATATGCCCTCTTTTGTGTCCGCCTTCTTTTTGTGCTCGACACGCCCGGCAACATAAGATTGAGCGGGTTTTTCAACCCGCTCACACTCTAGTAACATATTCTTATCATCCTCATTATAGCACGCTTATTCGGAAAAACAAGTGTTTTTTTCAAGTTTTCCTTAATCTTACACGATTTTTCCATATTTTTTACCGCCTGTGAACTGCTATCCGCGCAGCTTTGTGCCTTTGGTGTCGCGCCCGGCGCCCTTCAGCCGGTCCAGCCGGACTTCCTTTTCTTTATAGAGAATGGTTTTATCCTTTTCGCCGTTCGGATAATACATTGCCTCCACGCGGTCGCCCTCATTTAAGCGGATGCCCCGCACGCCGATCGCGCCCTTTTTCTTTAAAGGAATATCGCCGATCTGGATGCGCAGACAGATATCGCGCTCTGTCTTAAATACCGCCGTCTCCGCCTCGTCCATCCGGTGTATGCAGATCACCTTATCGCCCTCCTGCAGCTTTGTCGCTGCGATCGTGCGCTTTGCCACATCAAACTCGCTGCCCTCCACCTGCTTTACCATGCCCTGCGCAGTTCCGAAAATTAACAAAGACATCTTCACGCGCTGCAGGCTCTCCGCATAGACGATCGTCTCCTGCGCGCTGCTGTAATTGCAGAAATTGTCGATTGGCTTGCCTTTATCGCGGAATTTTCCGAAAGGCACATCGAGCACCTTGATAAGATGCTGGCTGCCCATATCCGTAAACAGGCAGATCTTATCGGTGTTCATGCAGGAGATCACATAGCGGTTTTCCGCATCCGCCGTCTCTTTATTCCGCTCGTAGGTCGCCGCATCCACAGTGCGCGCGTAGCCGAAGCGGTCCATCAGAAAGACGACCTCCATCTCCTCGATCTTCTTTTCCTCGTAGACAGCCTCCTCGCCGTTCTCAACCACCGTTTTGCGCGGCACAGCATACTCCTTCTTAAAGCTCTGCAGCTCCTTCACGATCTGCTTCGCCATGGAGCCGTAATTATTTAAAAGATCCTCGTAGCGGGCGATATTCTTTACCGTCTCGTCGTGCTCCTTCTGCAGCGCGGCGATCTCCAGCCCGATCAGCTTG
>CABRSG010000338.1 GCA_902473545.1 uncultured Lachnospiraceae bacterium
CAGCCACTGCCGCAGAACTCTTCAACATCTCTCTTCTTGTTATTCCATGATTTTTCATAACAGTTTCCCTTGCTCTGAGCATGAACGCTTCGCAACTAAATAAAAATTCTCTATGTCCATATGGAAAAGGAATCTAGATACAATCCGCTCTATTTTTTGCCTATTTCACCACCAAGGGAAAACGGGGACCGTTTTACGGTTAAAAATATCTGCCGCAAGCCCCTCGGCCCAACTCGCAACTCATGCCCGAAGCCAAAGTTAGCTTTGTTTGTTCATGTCTACACGCCCTGACGGGTTACAAACATGCCACTTCAGGCGGCTGATATGGTTGAGATACTTGTTCCGCGTAAGCAAGTCAGATACTCTGATACGTACAATGGTGAACCTAATTTTCTATCTTACCATGTTTTCAATTTTATATTACTTATTCTTACCCATATCTTTAGGATTTACAAATTCTAATGCTTGATATTCACGATTTAATTCATATTTTAATTCATCCTCTGTAGGAAGATAAAGTTTATATTTAGATGCAAAAATTTGCAAATTATCTTCAGGTAAAGTATATTTTACTACAGTATCACTTTTATCTGCACACAAAACAATACCAATAGGGAGATTATCACCATCATTCATCATTTCTCGTGTATAATAATTGACATACATCTGCATCTGTCCCAAATCCTGGTGTGTCAAATCTCCTATTTTTAGATCAATGAGAACAAAGCATTTTAAAATATAATTATAAAATACAAGATCAATATAAAAATGTCGCCCATCAAAAGTGAATCGTTTTTGTCGAGCAACAAAAGAGAATCCACGTCCTAACTCAAGAAGGAATTTTTGTAAGTGGTCAATGAGAGCCTGCTCCAAATCCTTTTCAAAAAAAGAAGATGTTGGTTCAAGGCCAAGAAATTCCAGTACATAAGGATCACGGATTATATCTTCCGGTTGTTTAGCAGGTGCCAAAGTCTGAATTTCAGCCGATACTTCGGCTTTATTTTGACTGGAAAGTAGTCGCTCGTAGAAAAAACTATGAATTTGACGTTCAAGCTGCCGCACACTCCATCCAGATTTTTCGCATTCATCCAAATAAAATTGACGAGCCTGCTCGTTCTCAATCCGCATAAGCAAGCGATAATGGGACCAGCTTAATTTGCTACACAGTGTGTAGGAATTTGGAAAAGTCAAATAAAACAGACGCATATTCTGTAAATTAGCGACGGTAAAACCCTTGCCGAAATCAATGGTCATCTGGGCTGAAAGCTCCGAGAGGAGCCTCGCACCATACTCTGCCCGTGCCTCACCCCCCTGTTTTTCAACGATACTTTTACCAATATTCCAATATGCTTCTACCATCGCAAAATTGGCCGTGGAGTAAACCTTGTTCCGGGCCGCAGCCAAAATTTCCTTGATGTGATTATAAAACGACATATCAACGAGTTTGTTCACAAAAAAACTCCTTTGGAAGATGTCTCCACGGTAGCGAAATCCTTTTTCAATCGCAATATCCAAAACAGATGAGGCTATCTTAAGACTCCTATTACCCGCGCCTGCTCCTTCTTTTCCAATCCTTCAACCCTGCGCCACAGTTCCCGATACCGTTCATTCCGCTCCAAGTCCCTGTCTCCAGCGGGGCCGAAGGCGTAATCCGCCGTTCTCTCGGCGTACCGCTGCCAGTTGCGCCCGGTCTGCAAGTCCCGAATGGTCGGGGCACAAGCCCGGATGGTTTCTTCCACGGCCTCCCGGCTATGGCCATTGGAGCGCAGCCGCAGGGCGATCATGGCGTCCACGCGGGAGTAGTCTTCAATAGCCAGATGTCTGCGGATATTCTCCAGATGAGCGTAGTAGGCCGCGGCCGGATTGCCGGGCCGCAGATCCGGCGGCTGAAACGTCCGGCGCTCGGTCTTCCGCTTCTCAGCGGCCTCCACGTACTCGCGGTCAATCCTTCTGGCCAGAGCCAACGCCTTGCCGCATTCCCGGCGCTCCGCGAACAGGAGCTTCACTTGCGGGAATGAACCGTCTTCCCTCCGATGCTTCGGCTTGCGGTTCTCAAAGCCCGGCGCTCGGTGGGGATGGATGCAGCCGCACAACTTTTTGTCGCCGTACTCCTGGTTCAGGCGCTCCGTGATGCGGTTGCCCACGTCCCGGTCAAACTCCGTGCCCAGCCTGGGAATGGTCAGCAGGCATTGAAAATTCCCCGGTGAGCTTTCCAGCACCACGGCGGGCCGGAAGCCGTCTTCCTGCAACCGTTTCAAACTCTCACGGGTCATGTCGTCGATAAGGATGTGATGCCGGTCATCCGACAGCGGCGTGTAGTAGATATTTTCGCCGCGCCGCTGGAAGCGCAGCATTTCCGGCATGTGCGCCTCCAGTTCGTCCGGGGAAAAACCTCTGGTCATGCCACCTTTCTTGTCCAGAATGAAGGTCTTTTTGCCATCCTCGTCCATCCTGATGCAGGTCACGCGGTAGCGTTCCGCATTGACCGCATCGGCATACCTTCTGAAATCCTCAAGTTCGCGCATGGTCTCCGCTCCCTGTACTGCCCGCTGTGGGGCGGGCGGGGTGTGTCTCGCCTGTTCCCAGGCCGCACGGTGTCGCCAACGCCCGGCCTGCCGGGACCACCACTGCGCCCG
>CABRSG010000339.1 GCA_902473545.1 uncultured Lachnospiraceae bacterium
CGAGGTCCAGATTGTACTCGCGCTCCAGGCGCTCCTGAATGATCTCCAGATGTAAAAGCCCCAGAAACCCGCAGCGAAAACCAAAACCGAGCGCGATCGACGTCTCCGGCTCAAACTGCAGGGAAGCGTCGTTGAGCTGAAGCTTTTCCAGCGCGTCGCGCAGATCGGGATACTTTGCGCCGTCCGCCGGGTACATGCCGCAGTAAACCATCGGGTTTACCTTTTTGTAGCCCGGAAGCGGCTGCGCGCACGGGCGCTCCGTGCTGGTGATGGTATCGCCTACCCGCGTGTCCTTCACATTCTTGAGGCTCGCCGTGATATAGCCGACCATTCCGGCGGAAAGCTCGTCGCAGGGAATAAACTGCCCGGCGCCAAAATAGCCGACCTCGACCACCTCCGCCTTCGCGCCCGTCGCCATCATGGTGATCGGCGTTCCCTTTTTCACGCTGCCCTCCTTGATGCGGCAGAACACGATCACGCCTTTATAGGAATCGTAAATGGAATCAAAGATCAACGCCTGCAGCGGCGCTGCCGGATCTCCTTCCGGCGCCGGGATCTTTTCCACGATCTGCTCCAGCACCTGTTCCACGTTGGTGCCGACCTTCGCGGAAATTAAGGGTGCATCGTGTGCCTCAATGCCGATGACGTCCTCGATCTCATTGATCACGCGCTCCGGGTCAGCGCTCGGAAGGTCGATCTTATTGATAACCGGCATCACATCCAGGTCGTGATCGAGTGCAAGATATACATTCGCCAGCGTCTGCGCCTCGATGCCCTGTGCCGCATCCACCACCAGGATGGCGCCGTCGCACGCCGCCAGACTGCGGGAAACCTCATAATTAAAGTCTACATGTCCCGGCGTGTCGATGAGGTTGAAAATATACTCCTCCCCATCCTTCGCCCTGTAAATAATGCGCACTGCCTGCGCCTTGATCGTAATCCCGCGCTCGCGCTCCGGTTCCATGTTGTCAAGCACCTGCGCCTGCATCTCCCGGCTCGTCAGAAGACCTGTCATCTCAATGATGCGGTCTGCCAGTGTCGATTTTCCGTGATCAATATGTGCGATAATACAAAAATTTCGAATTTTACTCTGCTCTATCATGCTATCCGTCCTCTGCTGTGTTCTCAAATGCACGCATTTTGCGTCCAGCCCATTGTAACATACCTTCCAAATATTTGTAAAGCCATTCTCCATGCTCAAGCGGTTACTGTTCGCCCTGCAGCACTTTATCAAGTATCATCGCAAACGCCTCCATCGCGTTTTTTTCCTCCGCCACCGTGCTGAGCTGCGTGCCCGCCTCCAGAAGCAGGCTCTTCGGGCGCAGATGCAGGTTGAACCGGTAAGCCATCAGATAAATATTGCGCATCAGCTCCGGCGTCTCCGCTTCCGCCGCGAGCTGAAGCTGCAGGGCGAACGCCAGATTATCCTGGATATAGGGGTTGGGAAGATAGGCGATATCCTGCCCGTCGGCTGTCCGGCTCATCCCGGCAATAAACATCAACTGCGCCGCCGGCTTTCCATTGTACTCTGTCACAAAGCGTGTTCCGTCCACGCCGTCGCGGTGCAGGTCGATCACAATCTCAATAGAAGGATATTGCTCCAGTATCTCCGTCACCGCCGCCTCGGAAAAATCGTAGGCGAGATTGCGGTCCAGCACACCGTCCACCAGGTCAAATACGCCGTCCTCATGAATGACATTGTAGCCGTAATCCTCACGCAGGATCTGCGCGAGATATTCTCCGATTCCCACAATTGTCGTGGACGGATCGCCCTCCACCGAATCGGCAAACGCCTCCTGCGAGTGCGAGTGATAGATCAAAATCTGCGGCTGTGAAGAATCCCGCTCCATCGTTATATCCATGGAAAGCAGCGTGCGCCCGTCCAGCCGCTGCTCGTCGATGGTCGTCGTCATATCCATGGAAAAATAGCGATTCAGAAGATACTGAAAATCCCATAAAGGATTCTCCCCGGCGGCGCTCTCTTCTGTCTGAGCCGCATAGCTTTCCGTCTCACGCGGGCGCTTGTTTTCCTCTGCCTGCGCCTGCGCCCGCAGAATCAGCTCGTACTCCTCCCTGCTCTCCACCTGTGCCTCATTTTTCTGCTGCCGTCTGACGTACCCGTACACCGGGAACATCTGATCCTCCATCTCCAGCAGGATATCAGGCTTTTCCGTCTCCTCCGAGACATAGGAAATGACGGGTATGTAAGTACCCGCCGTCCATTCTTCCAACTTTTCGTAAACCGCTGAGAGCAGCGGCGTATTTTTAAAAAGACCGTTATCGCCCGCAATCGCCACGCTGCGCACGATGATATAGCCGCCCAGCGCAAGCAGCGCACAGGTGAGAACCGCCTGAATGATCCTGTCCAGAAGCTTCATCTTGTCCACCCTTACCGCATGTAGTACTATATCTTATGCACGTCCGGGTGATTTTATGACTATTTCATGACAGCGCGATATTCAGCCCCTCGGATATCGTGTAGCTGACACGTTTGATCGTCTCGTCGATATCCTTCGGCGTCACAAACATGGTATTTAACTGCGGGGATATCTGCTCCCGCAAGCTCTGTCTGCACTCCTTCGTGTCGATCAAGTGCTCCATAGTGTCGTTGACGATCGTGGCAGCGTCGACAACCG
>CABRSG010000340.1 GCA_902473545.1 uncultured Lachnospiraceae bacterium
GAGGTTGATTTGCGTATCAACATTTATCGAGGTCAAATCAATGATACCGTTGACCTGGGTAGTGACCTTAATGCCCCCGATAGTGCTGAAAAAGTGCCGGATAGTACTGATAAAATGCCGGATAATATCCCGAAAGTGCCGGATAGTGCCGATAAAATGCCGGATAGTGAACAGGAACAATGCATTTATAAATATGTGCTGGAAAAGGGTTCTATAACAACAAATAAGGTGATGGAACTTCTTAATGTAAAACAGCGTAGGGCACGGGTTATTTTGCAGTCGATGATTGAAAAAGATTGGCTGAGAAAATCAGGTGCAGCGAGAAGCACCATTTATTTGAAAAATACAGAGGGAGGCAACGCAGGAAAGACCACGCAAGAAAGTGGATGATATAGTCGAATGGAGAAATTAGATTGTGATTTTAGAGGAAAACGGCAGGTTTTATTTTGAAAATTCTGCAATGCTGGCATTTAAGCGGGCAGAAAAAGCGTTCGCCGGAGAAGCAGAACAGACAATGAAGTAAGCAGCGAATCTAAGAAACAGATGCGCTGCTTCTTTTTTTGAAAAAAATAAAAAGACCAGGCGGACAGGAACTGCTTAACTATTGACGAACAGACAGCACCCACCATCATAAATATAAAAAAATATTGAATTCTGCAACAGAAATGCAAATGATGTTGCTTATCTTTCGGATGGCGAAATATTGCTGGTTGAACGGATTTATCGTTTTCCATATACTAAAGATATCAGGTGTGAAAGGCCTGACCCCACAGGAGCCTGCCCGGAGGCAGGATACCGGGAAGCGCTTACATATGAGCAGGAAAGAAAAGAACAGGGAGGGAGCAGAAGATGCAGACGAAACAGGAGCAGTTATTCCGCGACGCGGGTGTGTGGAAGGCAATCGCCAATCTTGCCGTTCCGGCAATGATATCTATGGTGGTGATGTTATTATACAACATGGCGGATATGTTTTTTGTCGGACAGGCGGGAGATACCGCGCAGGTGGCGGCGGTGTCCATTGCGGGACCGGTATTTACGCTGATCATGGCGGTCGGGAACATGCTGGGCGGCGGTGGCTGCGTATTGATTGCAAAAACACTGGGCGAGAAGGACGGCGGCAGGGTGAAGCTCTACTCCAGCCTGTGCTGCTGGGGCAGCCTGCTTTTCGGAATTGTGTTTGCCGTTCTGGCGGTGGTATTCGCTGACCCGCTGCTCGGATTTCTGGGAGCGAATGAAGAAACCTGGCAATATGCGAAAATGTATCTGACGGTGCTGGCGCTGGGGGCGCCCATAATGATTTTTACCACGGGCTTTGGCGGGATCATCCGTGCGGAGGGAGCCATTAAGGAAGGCATGATAGCAAACCTGCTCTCCACGGTGACAAACATCATTCTCGACCCCATTTTTATCATGGTATTTCATTTTGGCGTAGGCGGAGCCGCCATAGCGACCGTACTGGGAAATGCGGTGGGTGCGGTATATATTATCTTCTATGTGAAAACGAAGGAAAAGAAAAACGAAACCAATTTTACCTTAAGTCCATCTTATGCCTGCCGAAATCCGTGGGAAATCCGCAGGGTGCTGGCGATCGGGGCGCCCAATGCGATAAACAGCGTACTGGTCGGCTTTGCGTCGGCAATCGCAAACCAGCTCCTGGCGCAGTACGGAACGACTGCCGTGGCGGCGATGGCGGCGGCAGGAAAATCCACGATGGTTATTTCCATGATACAGATGGGAATCTGCATGGGAGTGCAGCTGCTGCTGGCGTACTGCTACGGAGAACGGAATATAAGCAGAATCAGGGAGACGCTGGTAAAGCTGTCCATCCTGACCGTGGGAATCGGTCTGACGGTGACAGTGCTCTGTCTTTTTAACAGCAGGATACTGATTTCGCTGTTTTTAAAAGAGCCGGAGGCGCTGGCGCTGGGACGGGAAATGATATCAATGCTGGTATTGTCCGGACCGTTCCTGGGCGTATATTATCTTGGCTCCAACTTCCTGCAGGCGTCCGGCAACGCGCCGATGGCGACGCTCGTATCGACGCTTCGCCAGGGGATATTCCTGATACCGCTTCTGTACATCATGAACGGGTTCTTTGGCGTAAAAGGGAACATTCTGGCGCATGTCATCGCCGATATAACGGCGGCAGCGGTGGCGGCGGCGCTGGCTCTGCGGCAATACCGGAAGCTGGCGAAAAACAAAAATTTGTGCTAGTTTTAACTTAAATTATTCTATTAGGAAAGAGGAGTGGTTGGTACAATAAAGGCAAGAAGAATGGAGCAGGAGGCACCTTATGAGAGAATATACAGAATTCATGGAACAATGGCGGTTTGTGAAGAAGGACATCGGCGCGGGGGCAGCGGCATCGGAGGTCATTGATGCGGCTTTCGGAGAAATGGTTGATCTGCCCCACACCTGGAATGCCGTTGACGGGCAGGATGGCGGCAATGATTATTACCGGGGAAAATGCTGGTACGTAAAGCGGCTTCCGCAAATGAAGCTGGAAAGAGATGAACAGCTCTGGCTGGAATTTCGCGGGGTTGCCATGATGGCGGAGGTTTATGTCAACGGGCAGCTTGCCGGGAGCCACGACGGCGGGTATTCCACCTTCCGGGTAAATCTTACCCCC
>CABRSG010000341.1 GCA_902473545.1 uncultured Lachnospiraceae bacterium
TTCTGCCCATTGCACAGGATCACGTTGTAGCCGAGGCTGCGTGCGTGCGTTTCGATGCCGAGAGAGAGTTCGGCATAGAACGGATTGGTCACCTCGGGAACGATCAGGCCGATGACGTTGGTTTTGTTGCAGATCAGACTGCGTGCGAGTGCATTGACACGGTAGCCCTCCCGTCGGCAGATTTCCAGGATCCGCTGGCGGGTTTGCTCGCTCAGTTCAGGCGAATTGCTGAGTGCGCGGGAGACGGTAGAAGTCGAAACACCGGCAATGCGGGCGATATCTTTGATGGTAATGTGCTGTCGCATAGATGCCGCTTCCTTCCCATAGTAAATTTAATAAGAATATAATACCGTATTTGCCGGGGAAAGACAAGGATAACGGCAGAAGACGCGAAAAATATCAGATGTGTTTCAGGTGCCGAAGCGGTTCCGGATGGGCTCAGGCGTAAAATTCCTTGATATAGTCGAGGACAGCCTGTTCGGGACCCTGCAGCGGACCGGGGGTTTCCATTTTGAGCGAAACGGCTGCGGTAGCGAACAGCAGCGCATCCGGGATGGAAACGCCCATCATGCGTTTGGCAAGATAAGCGCCGAAGGTGGTATCGCCGCGTCCGGTGCGGCCGGACAGATTGCGTGCCTTGACCGGGCAGGTATAATAGTCCTTGCCGTCATAGACCAGCATTTCGCTGTTGTGCGAGATCAGGATCTCCTTGGCGCCCCATTCATAAAGCTGCTTGGCGGCGGCGCGGCGGTCGGTCAGACCGGTGAGGATCTCGGCTTCTGCCGCATCGGTTTTGAGAAAATCGAAATAGGGGAGATAGGTCAGCTTATCTTTCCAGTCGTGGAAGTTCATCAGGCCGTTTTCGTTGTGTCGGAGAAATCCCTGAATATCTGCGGATACCTTGCCTTTTTTGGAAAGCGCGGGGATCAGCTCGTTGGGGAAATCGCCGTACAGCAGACCGGCCAGATGATACAGGCCGCAGTCCACATCGGGGATCTGATCGGGAGTGATTGCATCCGACTGTGCCAGGCATTCGGCCTTGCGGCGTTCGCGGTCGGCGGTGAAGTAGGTGTTCTGCATCAGGGTGGTGCATTGGGCGGGCAGCACGGCGATATGGTCGCTGTCCAGATGAAATGCATCCAGTACATCGGTATCGTCCGGATGGATCTTGACTGAAGCGAAAAGGTTTGCGGAAGCGGCTGCAGCAGCGTATGCACAGAAGAATACAGCGCCGCCGATTTCACGGACTTCCTGACCGGTATAGTCGATATTGATGTCTCGAGTGGCGGGTCCGATCAGCATAAGATCATATTTCATACGAATCCTTCTTTCTCATTTCTACGGAAACGTTTGCGTTGATTACAGTATACGGGAATACGGAGAGAAAAGCAACTGTGCATAATTAACGAAAACACCTGGATTGAAATTGTGAATATCATAAAACTTTGATAGAAGAATGTGATTTTTTATTGACATAGCCGGGAGATAGTGGTACGGTTGAATCAAGAAATGAAAACGTTTGCGTAAAACGCGATGCAAATGAAAATGCAAGAGTACAAGAGTAGAGAAAAAAGAGAAGCGAGAGGAGTTGTTATGATACAAGCTGTTTTCTTCGATATTGGAGGCACCGTACATACACAGGACGCTACCCCGGAGAGTGACCGCGATTATATCCGCCGACTGTGGTGCTTCCTTCATATGAATCATATTTACACAGCAGAAACGCCGGAGCAGCTTCTGGAGCACATCAATGCAGGCGCCAAAGCATACAAGTCCTATACCGAACAGGAACTGATCGAGCTGCCGCCGGATATGATCTGGCAGAAGTTCTTCCTGAAGGACTTTGACATTCCGGCAGAAAAGCTTGCGGGACTGGGCGAAGAGCTCTGCTACATGTTCGACCGATACCGCAAGCACATCGTCAAACGTGAGGGGCTGAAGGAAACGCTGGAGGCTCTCAGGCAGCGCGGATATCGGCTGGGTGTAATCTCCAACATTATGAGCACGACCTTCGTACCGCGTATTCTAAAGGAACACGGCGTCGATCAGTATTTCGAAACGCTCACCATGAGCAGCGTCTGCGGCATCCGCAAACCGCGGCCGGAGATTTTCGAGATCGCGCTGAACGAAATGAGAATCGGGAAAGAACAGGCGGCCTACGTCGGAGATACCATCTCCCGCGATGTGCGCGGCGTGCGGAACGCCGGATGGCCGCTGATGATTCAGATCGATAACCCTCGCATTTATCACAAGGACGAAAAGTACCGCGGCATGGGGTATGAGCCGGATGTCAAGATCGGCTCGCTGCCCGAAGTGGTGACCGCGGTGGAACAATACAATCGGAATTTGAAGGAGGGGCAAAACTGAAATGAAACCAAAAGATCAGAACTACTCCAAATCCAGAAGGTTAAAGAACCAGATCAAGGCGGTTGTCACCAACCCGTATAACCTGATCGTGCTGATTGCGATCGTGCTGCTGACCTACTTGATCGTTTTTCCTCTGCTGGATATGATTTCGACCTCGTTTACGCTGGCACAGAAGGATGCACGACTGGCGGGCGGCACAGCGGGATCGTTCACACTGTATTACTGGCAGCGCCTGCTCGGCAGCGCACTGACCAAGC
>CABRSG010000342.1 GCA_902473545.1 uncultured Lachnospiraceae bacterium
TGTAGCCTCTAATATCGCCGCACGCATTTTGAGTGTTTTAGAAAATAAAGAAAACCGACAGACAAGTGAAATGATACAAAGGGCAAAACGTTGGATTGACAGTGAGTATAGCAGCAGAGAAATGGACTTACTAGCTGCGCGAATATATAACATTTATTTAAAATCAATTACCCGTGGCAGTAAGATGATGGGCCAGTATTCTGAAATGATAGCCGTCGCAATAGATGAGGGCCTATCGTGTGTTGACAATTGGGATGAACTGCTCTTGGGCTCCGTGAAGATATACCGGCAAATTGCGGACTCGATGCGGGAGGGGGAGGATCATCATTTAGAGTATTACAACTTGTTTTGGGATATCGCTGAAAACTTAAAATCCAAGAAACCTTTGTATAATGAATTAAAAATTGTATCGGTAAAGGAATTGGCACAATTGATCACTGAGTTAGAACGCGCACTGCCAAAAAAATTCTTCGACGCACAAGATATTGAAAGGAAAAAATAGTTGAAATAATTTTGAAATTCAAATGAACATATTGCAACGGCTCTCGGATCAGGACAGCAAGCACCATACGAAAAAGCCGGAAGGGCGCAAAAGCGCATAATCTTGCCTATTCTTACCTCACGCAAAACCCGAAATGAGATCATTCTTTAAGGCGCTGTGAGTTTTATACACACAGCGCCCCAGCGTGTCAAAAAAGTCTTCCATACCGGAGGGCTTTTTTGGTATAATAGTAGTGGGTGATAATGATGCTGAAAAAGGAACAGAAGCAGCGGCAATCTGTTGAAATGTTGTGTACGGACATGGTGGTGCCGAAGAATCATTTGCTGAGAAAAATTGATGCAGCAGTCAATTTTGATAGGATTTACGAAATGGTTGAGCCGTTGTATTGTAAAGACAACGGACGACCCAGCATCGATCCCGTTGTGCTGTTCAAGCTGGTGCTGATTGAGCATCTGTATGGGATACGTTCCTTGCGACAAACCGTCAAGGATGCAGAGGTCAATGTTGCGTATCGGTGGTTCATCGGCTATAGCATGGCGCAGTCTATTCCCCATTTCGCGACAATTAGCTATGCCTTTGCAACGCGCTTTTCTTCCGAGGTGATCGAGCAGGTATTTGCGTGGATCCTGGATGAAGCCAATGAAGCCGGGTGTCTTGACCTTGAGGCTGTCTTTATGGACGGAACGCATATCAAAGCGAACGCCAACCTCAAAAAGCATATCAAGAAGGTCATCCCGCAAACAGCTCGGCATTATGGAGAGCAACTCATGGAGGAGGTCAATCAAGATCGGGAAGAACACGGAAAAAAGCCTTTGGATGATGACGATCCAAAGCCTCCCCAAGAGAAGACAATCATTGAATCCACAACCGACCCGGAGAGTGGCGTTTTCCATAAAGGCGAGCACAAAAAATGCTTTGCCTACGAAGCGCATACCGTTTGCGACAAACACAACTTCATACTGGATGTAACAGTCACTCCCGGTAACGTGCATGACAGCGTGGCCTTTGATGAGCTATACCGCCGCGTAACCAATCGTTTCCCGCAGATTCAAGTGGTAACCATGGACGCAGCCTACAAAACCCCCTGGATATGCAAGCAAATCTTTGACGATGGGCGAATCCCTTCGCTGCCGTATAAACGCCCCATGACGAAGAAAGGCAACCTTCCTTGGCACGAGTATGTATACGATGAATATTATGACTGTGTCCTATGTCCCGAAAATAAGGTTCTTAGCTACTCGACGACCAATCGCGACGGTTACCGGGAGTATAAAAGCAAGTCATACATTTGCAAGGACTGTCCCCGCCGAAGCCTGTGTACCATGAACAAGGACTGTACCAAGCTGGTGACGCGCCATGTATGGGTTGATTACATAGAACGAGCGGAAGACGTACGACATTCACCGCTGGGCAAAGAAACCTACGCTTTGCGAAGTCGGACCATTGAGCGTGTTTTTGCAGATGCAAAAGAAAAGCATGCGATACGATACACCCCCTACCGCGGCCTAACCCGGGTGAGCAACTGGGTCAGGCTTAAGTTTGCTGCCATGAATCTCAAAAAGCTGGCAAAATGGAAGTGGAAACCTGCTGGCTTTTTGCTGCTTTTCCCTATCTGCCCTTCTTTTTTACTGCCGAAAAGCTTTTCATTCGAAAACAACCCGCTTTTCGCTGCTTGATTAACGGGTTGTTTGACAGTCTGAGGCGCTGTGAGTTTTATACACACAGCGCCCTTTTTTTGAAATATTCGGCTCGAACGTCTATGCCTCGCAGCAAGTACGATCTGGGCTTCTCGCTTGAAAACGTCGTTTACTTCGAGCTGCTGCGGCGCGGATATCAGGTGTACATCGGCAAGCTGGGCAATACGGAGGTGGATTTTGTCGTTCGGGGGCAGGACGCGCTATCTTATATCCAAGTCACGGCGGATATGACGGCGGAGGAGACCTTCGAGCGCGAGATGCGCCCGCTGCGGACCATCCATGACAACTACGAAAAGACGGTTCTGACGCTTGACCGGTTTACCACGGGCAACTACGAGGGAATTCGGGTCGTCAACGTGATCGACTGGCTTATGAAGAAGACGTCTGTGGAATCCATCGTCCCCTAAAACACCGGCAGCC
>CABRSG010000343.1 GCA_902473545.1 uncultured Lachnospiraceae bacterium
CTTGCTGTGGTCGTTCTCGTCGCGCCACAGATGGTATGGCTCGATGCCGAGCAGAACGTCGATATAGGGGAGACATTCGGTGCAGTAATCGCGCGCCTCCTCCCAGGTCCAGAGCTTACTGCGGAAATTGCCGTCGAAGCTGACGGTGATCCCTTTTTCTTTTGCCGCCTTCAGACAGTCCATGATGAGCTTGCGGCAGTTCGGAGCGAGCGCCGGTGTAATACCGCTTAAATGCAGCCAGGTGAAGCCGTCAAGAAGCTCGTCTAAGTCGATGGTGGAAAAATCAAATTCGGTGATGGCGCTGTTTTTGCGGTCGTAGGTCACCTTGCTGGCGCGGATGCCGTAGCCGGTCTCCAGATAGTAGCTGCCGAGGCGGTGCGTCGGCGTCTGCTGCGGGGTGCTCAGGATCACCGGCGTGCAGTGAACGTCGTTGCTGCGCAGCATACGGATCGCGCTTTTGCCAAGACTGTTGTTTGGGACAACGCTGAAAAAGGTGCTGTCCACGCCGAGGTTGGCGAGCGCAAGTGCGATATTTGCTTCGCTGCCGCCGTAGCTCGCCTCAAAGCTGGAAGCCATGCGGATCTTTTCGTAGTTCGGCGGCGTCAGACGGAGCATGATCTCTCCGATGGTGATGAATTTGTTGTCGGTGTCGTTGCCGTGTAATAATGGATTGTGGTGCTGCATAAGAGTCCTCCTTGTGGAAATTTTTCACGAAAATCTTCTGTTTTTATTTTATTCTATGTACAGAAACATTGCAACCATTGTTTTGTCTTACGATTTAAATATCACAATCATATTAATAAATAGAAAAAACTGGCGGCAGGAAATATACTTTTCCTGCCGCCAATGCGTGATTTCTGTTAATTTATTGTCCGTATCCGGTTATGCCTTGTCGTGAATCTCGCTGTGCAGCTCCTGCAGGGATTTCACCTCGCTGCCCTTATGGGTTTTGAGATAGTGAATGCCGCTTGCAGTTGCCTTTGCCGCCGCAATGGTGGTCATGTACGGAACCTTTGCCTTGATCGCCGCCTTGCGCAGGTAGCTGTCGTCATGCGTGGAGTCTTTGCCGATCGGTGAATTGATAATCAGGTCAATCTTGCCGTTCGTGATCATATCCAGCACGTTCGGACGCCCCTCGTACAGCTTTTTCACTTTGGTTGCCGGGATGCCGGCAGCAGTGATCAGGTCGCAGGTGTTGCCGGTGGCAATGATGTTGAAGCCGTTGTCGGCAAATTTCTGCGCGACCTCTACGACCTCCTCCTTATCCTTGCGGTTGACGGAGATCAGCACGGTGCCTTCGAGCGGGAGCTTCGATTGCGTCGCCTCCTGCGCCTTGTAGAACGCCTCGCCGTAGGAGCGGGAGAGTCCGAGCACTTCGCCGGTGGAGCGCATTTCCGGCCCGAGGATCGGATCGACCTCCTGGAACATATTGAACGGGAACACGGCTTCCTTCACGCCGTAGTTCGGGATATCCTGTTCCTTTAAGGAAGGCACGGGCGACGGACGTCCGGTCAGCTCCGAGGTGATGATGTCGGTTGCGATCGGCACCATGCGGATGTTGCAGACCTTTGATACCAGCGGCACCGTGCGGGATGCGCGCGGATTTGCCTCCAGCACGTACACCTTCCCCTTCTCGATCGCGTACTGCATGTTCATCAGACCTTTGACGTGCATTTCTTCGGCGATCTTCCGGGTGTATTCCTTGATCGTCTCCACATTTTCCGCTGAAATATGCACGGACGGAATGATGCAGGCGGAGTCGCCGGAGTGTACGCCGGCAAGCTCAATATGCTCCATTACAGCCGGAACAAATGCGTGGGTGCCGTCGCTGATGGCGTCCGCTTCGCACTCGGTTGCGTGGTTGAGGAAACGGTCGATCAGGATCGGACGGTCAGGTGTTACACCAACGGCAGCCTTCATGTATCCTTCCATGCTCTCGTCGTCGTAAACGCCCTCCATGCCGCGTCCGCCAAGCACATAGGACGGACGCACCATTACCGGATAGCCGATCTGCTTTGCGATCGCCAGCGCTTCCTCCACGTTGACAGCCATGCCGGACTCCGGCATCGGGATGTCGAGCTTTTCCATCATTTCACGGAACAGGTCGCGGTCCTCCGCCAGATCGATGACGGACGGGGAGGTGCCGAGGATCTTCACGCCGTTCTTCTCCAGGTCGGCGGCGAGATTCAGCGGCGTCTGTCCGCCGAACTGGGCGATGACGCCGAGCGGCTTTTCCTTCTTATAAATACTGAGCACATCCTCCAGCGTGAGCGGCTCAAAGTACAGCTTGTCGGAGGTGTCGTAGTCGGTGGATACCGTCTCCGGGTTACAGTTTACGATGATCGTTTCGAAGCCGAGCTTTTTGAGCGCCAGCGCCGCGTGAACGCAGCAGTAGTCGAACTCGATGCCCTGGCCGATGCGGTTCGGACCGCCGCCGAGGATCATGATCTTCGGCTTGTCCGTGTTTACGGGGTTCTTGTCCGGCGCATTGTAGGTGGAGTAGTAGTATGCGCTGTCCTGCGTGCCGCTTACGTGAACGCCCTCCCATGCTTCCTCGACGCCGAGGCTGATGCGGCGGCTGCGGATATCCTCCTCCGGAATTTCAAGAAGCTGGCT
>CABRSG010000344.1 GCA_902473545.1 uncultured Lachnospiraceae bacterium
CGGAAGCACCGTATTTGTGCCGGTTTCCGCACATACGCACGAGGGGCTTGACACGCTGCTTGAGATGATCCTTCTGACGGCAGAGGTGGCGGAGCTGAAGGCAAATCCGAACAGAAAAGCGAGAGGCCTTGTCATCGAGGCGGAGCTGGATAAAGGAAAGGGTCCGGTTGCGACGGTTCTGGTGCAGAAAGGTACGCTGCATGTGGGCGATGCAATTGCGGCGGGGGGACGATAAAGGCAGAAGAGTGAAGGAGGCAGGCCCGTCTACTCCGGTAGAGATCCTCGGTCTTTCCGACGTGCCGAACGCAGGTGAGGTATTTGTTGCCTGCGAAAATGATAAAGAAGCAAGAAGCTTTGCAGAAACCTTCATCAGCCAGAACAAGGAAAAGCTGCTGGAGGAAACGAAATCCAGAATGTCGCTTGACGATCTGTTCAGCCAGATCCAGGCGGGCAATTTAAAAGAACTTGGCATCATCGTTAAAGCCGATGTGCAGGGCTCTGTGGAGGCCGTAAAGCAAAGCCTCCTGAAGCTTTCCAACGACGAGGTTGCCGTCAAGATCATTCACGGCGGAGTCGGTGCGATCAACGAATCCGATGTCAGCCTTGCTTCCGCGTCCAACGCAATCATCATTGGCTTCAATGTGCGCCCGGATGCGATGGCGAAGGCGAGCGCGGAGCGCGAGAACGTAGACGTGCGCCTGTACCGCGTTATTTATGATGCCATCGCGGATGTCGAGGCTGCCATGAAGGGCATGCTCGATCCGGTCTATGAGGAGAAGGTGATCGGACACGCAGAGGTTCGTCAGACCTTCAAGGCTTCCGGTGTCGGTACGATCGCGGGCGCTTATATCCTGGACGGCGTATTCCAGAGAAACTGCTCCGTGCGTATTACGCGCGAGGGCACGCAGATCTTTGAGGGCGGTCTCGCATCGCTGAAGCGCTTCAAGGATGACGTAAAAGAGGTAAGGGCAGGCTACGAATGCGGTCTTGTTTTCGAAAAATTTAATGACATTCAGGAATTTGACCAGGTAGAAGCGTATATTATGGTAGAGGTTCCGCGATAGAGGGAAATGAATATATGAGAAAAAACAGCATTAAAAATACGCGGGTAAACAGCGAGGTGCAGCGGGAGCTTGCCAACATCATCCGCAGCGAGATCAAGGATCCCCGGATCCATCCGCTGACGTCGGTGGTGCTGGCGGAGGTTGCGCCGGACTTAAAAACCTGCAAGGCGTATATCAGTGTTTTGGGTGATGAGCAGGCGCAGCAGAGCACGCTGGAGGGACTGCGGTCCGCCGTCGGCTTTATCCGCCGGCAGCTCGCCCGGAACCTGAACCTGCGCAATACCCCCGAAATTCGATTCATTTTGGACCAGTCAATAGAGTATGGCGTTCGCATGTCGAAGCTGATTGCGGAAAATCATGTGGAGAGATCGGAGGATGAAGATGGAGAATATGAAGAAGATCAGTGAGGTGCTGCAGAATGCGCAGACCGTCGCCATTGCCGGGCATATCCGCCCGGACGGCGACTGCGTTGGCTCCTGCATGGCGCTAAAGCTTTATCTGGAAGAAAACTTTCCGGAGCTTGAGAAGGTCGATGTCTATCTGGAGGAGATCCCGGCAAGCTATCATATCTTGCAGGGAACAAGAACAATTCTTCACAGCTGCGCGTCTGACCGGAAGTATGATCTGTTTGTCGCGCTTGACTGCGCGGATGTACAGCGGCTCGGAGCGGCGGCAAAATATCTGGGCGCTGCAAAGCGCACCATCTGTTACGACCATCATATCAGTAATAAGGGATTTGCACAGGAAAATGTGATCTTCCCGGAAAGCAGCTCCACCGCGGAGGTGATCTATCATGTGATGGAGGATGAAAAGATTTCGAAGGCTGTGGCGGAGGCACTGTATATGGGGCTAGTGCATGACACCGGTGTTTTTCAGTATTCCTGCACAAGACCGGAGACACTGGAGATTGCGGCAAAGCTTCTGCGCAAGGGCATAAACGGCAGTTATATTATCGACACGACCTTTATGGAAAAAACATATGTGCAGAACCAGATCCTTGGCAGGGCGCTGCTGGAGAGCATTATGGTGCTGAATGGCGCCTGCATTATCAGCGGCATCAAGCGCAAGGACATGGATTTCTACGGCGTAAAGCCGTCCGATCTGGATGGTATCGTCAGCCAGCTTCGTCTTACGAAGGGCGTTGAGACGGCGATTTTCCTGTATGAGACGGCAAACCAGGAGTACAAGGTCAGCCTGCGTTCCAAGCAGACAGTGGATGTCAGCGTGATTGCCTCGTACTTCGGCGGAGGCGGTCACGTCCGCGCTGCCGGGTGTACGATGCAGGGCTCCTTCTACGATGTGGTAAACAATCTGACGAAGCATATCGAAAAGCAGATGAAGGCGGCCGAAGAGGAAGAACAAACAGCATGGTAAACGGGATCATCAATGTTTATAAGGAAAAGGGCTTTACCTCGCATGACGTCGTGGCGAAGCTGCGCGGCATACTGCATCAGAAAAAAATCGGTCATACAGGCACGCTCGACCCGGAAGCGGAGGGCGTGCTGCCTGTATGTCTGGGAAATGCAACGCGTCTCT
>CABRSG010000345.1 GCA_902473545.1 uncultured Lachnospiraceae bacterium
GTCGATGAAAACATCGATGCCCGTGGTGTGGGAGATGACTGCCTCCGAGGTGTATGCCGGTGTGATTCCGGTATTTCCCAGATGGCCGATGGCCACCACGTAGTCGGCTCCCTGGGCGCGGGCGTCATTGACCGCCGCCTGCACTGCCGTATACAGGTACAGGCCGTCCGCTCCCTGGAAAAAGTCGTAGAGGAACACGCCGTTTCCGTCCTGGAAATGGGCAGGCGTGGTCTTGGAGAGGCTTTCCGGTGTGGAAATGCCCACGTAGGCGACCTTGACGCCGTCGTAGTCCTCGATCCAGTAGGAGTTTAACACGGTGCTGCCCGTGGCCAGCTCCCGGAAGTTGCAGGACAGGTAGGGGAATTTGGCGCGGTTGGTCGCCAACTCAAGGAAGTTGCCAGTGCCGTAGTCAAACTCGTGGTTTCCCGGCACGGCCAGATCATAACCCACCTGGTTCATAATGTCGATTACGTAGGCGCCGTCGCTCAAGGTGCCGACGGCTCCGCCCTGGATGGCGTCGCCTGCATCCACCAGCGTGACGCGGTCCGCGCCGTACTGCGCCTCCATCTCGGATTTGTATGCGGCGAGTCCTGCGTAGCCGATGGAATCGTCAATTCCGCAGTGTACGTCATTGGTGTGAAGGATGACAATGGGGGACGTGTCCGCTGCGGCGTCCGTGACGGCCGGAGCGGCGAAAATAGTGGTTGACATGGACAGGGTCAGCGCCAGGCTGACGATGAGTCCTGTCAATTTTCTGTGTCTCATGGTAATACCCTCCAATCTCCGGGCAGTGTGGTGTGCTGGTTGTAGGGCCCGGATACTTCAATTTTACAGAATTGCTGTGAAAACTGCAAGAGGGGAGACAGCGCTATTGGGATTGCAGCCGTTCGATTTCCTCCGGGGACAGTCCGGAGTATCTGAGTATCTTCTCTAAGGGCTCGTTGGCCTTGAGTATGGCTCTGACCATGGTTAAAATACCGTCTTCTTTTCCTTCGGCATACCCCTCCTCCCGCGCATCCTTTCGCTCCATCTGAATATGAAGTTCTTCGTTGTACTCAAAAATACTCACAGCAATCACCTCCGATCGTGTTCCTCGAAAAATTATGTTGCGGAAACTACGTTTTCATCTTAAACATTCCGGTCCAACCGATGATTATTTAGATTGCAGCCGTTTGATCTCTTCCGGGGACAGCCCGGAGTATTTTAGGATCTTTTCTAAGGGTGCGTTGGCCTCAAGAATGGCCTTGACCATCCTTTGAATGCCTTCGGCATACCCTTCCTCCCGTGCATCCGCCCGCTCCATCTGAATATGTAGTTCTTCGTTGTACTCAAAAATACTCACAGCAATCACCTCCGCTTTGTGTTCTTTCAGAAATTTTGTCAGTACCCCATTCTCAATACAGGTATCCACCGCCCGCTGTACCGCGTGATTCAGCGGCAGAGTCTTGTGATACTCCCGCACCTTTGCCACGTACTCGGAATACTCCCGCAGCGTCCGGCAGCTCTGCATCAGTTCCTCATTGTATCCGGGATTGATGTTCAGGACCAGCACCTTAAGTTCCAGAGCCGGATCATCGGTGGGATGTTCAAAGGCGTCGGACAGCCTCACGACCGACCGCTCCGGCATCGGCGCGGTTCCGTTGTAGAAGACGGTAAACTGCGGCGTCGGGAGCTTTATGAGCTTTGTCCCGTACAGGTTGGCGTTCTGCGTCAGCCGGGAATAGATACTGGCCACGTAGAGCAGATCCCGGAGCGGCATGTTCGGGTTATGGCTGGACTGGTGCTCATACAGGGGCAAATGCATGTCCAGGAGAAATGAGAGGTCGTTCTTCATGCCGATGTAGACCGCGTGCTCCAGAGTGGTGATCTTTAATGCCTCCGGGTCGTCATAAGAAGTGCCGTTTAACGCGTTGTAGAGAGTCAGAAATTCCGCCTTGTCCTTGAAAATCATCCGAAACAGCCGGTCTTTGTAGGTGCGCACTGGCTGCGGCAGCCCGGGGCCGTAGAGTTCCCGCATTTTTTCCATTTGTCATGTCCCCTTTCTGTGGTGGGAGAGAGGATCCTTCAAATGTTTTCTGAAACGCTAAAAAAATCCCCTCTGCTGTTTTTCCTGGAGTTTCAGCATTGAAAATTTCTAAGACGTTTCTTTGAAATGCCTGCGCGGCAAGAATAGAGATTGGCAAACTGCCAAAAGAATTTAGAAATATAATGCTTACCGGTATTATAACACCTGGCAGATGCGTTGTCACTGATTAAATGGAAATTTGTACACGAATTTATTTTAATTTTCCACGAGTTATCAGGAATCTGTCCGGTGTTTACCCGGAAAGGCATTCGGACGAAAATAATTTGGATAAAACCGGAGAAAAAAGCCGGAAACAGAGATTTTTATTTATACCTCTGTTTCCGGCTTAATAGCAAACTAAGCTGCGTTCGCCGCTGCCTGGATGCCGATGTACTGGATTCTCCCGCTTCCGTAGGGATCCGCGTACTGGCTTCCGATGGTGCCGCCGAGATACTCGGTGATGTAGTCGATCAGAAGCTGGTTGTCGAGCATGGTGCAGTCCTGGAGCAGCGTGTTGTCCATGAACATGTTGA
>CABRSG010000346.1 GCA_902473545.1 uncultured Lachnospiraceae bacterium
AAGATAAATTATTATGGTGCATTATGTACGATGATGTATGAAGAATTACATAGAGATACACCTCAAGACGAATTGGAATTTTACTTGTCTTATGCAAAAAAAGAAGCAAATATTTTAGAGGCGCTATGTGGGAGTGGAAGATTTTTTATACCATTTTTAAAAAGAGGTTTAAATATTAAAGGAATAGATAATTCCCATGAAATGCTGGAAAAGTTAAAACT
Organism: uncultured Lachnospiraceae bacterium; assembly: GCA_902473545.1. Classification (GTDB taxonomy): domain Bacteria; phylum Bacillota; class Clostridia; order Lachnospirales; family Lachnospiraceae; genus Marvinbryantia. The sequence goes on from CABRSG010000346.1 coordinate 222, forward strand.
AAAATCACCAAATGCAGATACTTTTGAAGTTGATATTGAACAGTATCAATCGAGTGAAAAATTTGATTATATTTTTATTTCATCTGGTTCAGTATCGTTATTTACAGATATACGGCAATGCAAGAAAATATTAAAAAAAATAAACTTACTGCTAAAAACAAATGGAAAATTTGTTTTTGCTGTGGATACGGTAGCAAGCCGCTGTAAAAATGATAATGATTACAATATTAAAGTGTCATTAAAATTAAAACATGACTATACACTGATTTTAAAAAGTAAAAATTGGTATGATGAAAAAACTCATACTCAATTTTCCCCAAGCATATATGAATTATATGATGGTAAAAAATTGTTACAAAGTGATTTTATGAATTTTCAAATACATCTTTATGAACTGGGAGAAATGGATAATTTTTTGCAGGAAACAGGTTTCACAAAATTTTGTGTCTATTCTTCTTTTAATAAAGAAATTGCTGTTGATAATAAAGCTGAAATGTTTTTGTATGAATGCAGTCACTGAATATATAAATTTATAATTGTTTTTTTATGGGAATATTAAATTTCCATTTCACGAGGCAATCCAGTGGCGTTCCTCCGCTATCATGCAAATGCATTGCCGGGCCAGCGACTCAACGGCGTACCTCATTGCGGCTGTCAGTGCCAAGCTGAAAAACCTGACGAATCGTGTCGATGGACCGAATTTCGCGGTCATGTTTTCGTGCTTCCGCAAAGCCGCGTTTAAGATAGTCAATGGGAGCATGGTTGAAACGGCGCACTAGAGAAGATGCCATAATTTCCAGGGCTTCCCGCGTTTTTTCGTCCACGTTTCCCAATCTGCGGCAGGTCAGCGCCAACTCTTCACGCATGATGTCTTCCCCACGCTTTACCAGTTCCACGATGGTGGGCTGGAGAGCAAGGGACTGCAGCCAGTCGGTGAAAATCTCTGTTTCCTCTTCCACGATGCGTCTGGCCTTGAGTGCTTCGGCCCGGCGCTGAGCCTGGTTTTCCTCGACCACTTCCTTGAGATCGTCAATATCGTAGAGATAGATATTGTCCAGATTATTAACGGCAGGGTCGATATCACGCGGCATGGCAATATCTATGAGGAACATGGGACGGTTCCGCCGCCTGCGCAGGACGTCCCGCACGTTATCCGCATGAATGACGGCTTCGGGGGATCCCGTGGAACTGATGACGATATCCGTGCGCGGCATGACCTCGAAAATGGCGTCAAAGGCTATGGCTTCTCCGCCGATACGTTCCGCCAGTTCCCGAGCGCGTTCCAGAGTACGGTTGGCTACCAGGACACGCCGGATGCCGGCTTGAATAAGATGCATGGCCGCCAGCTCGGCCATTTCTCCCGCACCTATGAGCAGCGCCTCATGTTGCGGCATATCGTCAAAGATTCTTTTCGCCAGCTCCACCGCTGCATAGCTGATGGAAACCGCACTGGAGGCGACAGCGGTTTCCGTACGCACCCGCTTGGCTACGGAAAAAGCCTTGTGCAGAAGGCGGTTCACGATGAGCCCGGCACTTTGGGCGTTGCTGGCTTTTCGGTAAGCCGCCTTGAGCTGACCGAGGATCTGCGGTTCGCCTAGCACCAGAGAGTCGAGACTGGAGGCCACGGAAAAGATATGCTTTACAGCCTCTTCATTCTGATATCGGTAGATATAGGGAGTCAGGTCATCGGGCGTTTTGCCGCAGATGGCGCTCCAGCGTTCCATGACATGACGCGGGCAGCGTTCAGAAGGCCCTACGGCAAGCACTTCCACCCGATTGCAGGTGGACAGGATCAGGGACTCCGCGACATCTTCGCACGGAGGAAGCGCCCATGTTTCGGGAGAGCAGAAGTTGGTCAGGGCAAACTGTTCCCGGACTTCTACCGCTGCAGTGCGGTGATTCAGCCCTATGAGATGAATGGTATGATCCATGATATACAGCTTTGCGGGCAATCAGAAGGTGAATTGGAACGCATGGCGTGTAGGCAGCAGAAAATTGACCACAAGCAGGGAGAAAAGTGAAGCTGCGAAGATGCCCAGCGCCATGAGCGCCGGCTTGCGCCCCTGCCAGCCGAGAGCCTGGCGCTGATGGAAAAGCAGGGCGTACAGCGCCCACACAATCAGAGATATAAGTTCCTTGGGATCGCCGGAAAATATGCTTCCCCAGGCCAGACGCGCCCAGGCAAAACCGCAGATGACCCCAAGTGTATAGAAGGGAAAGCCCACAAGCGTTGCCAGGCTGTTGATGCGATCCAGAGCAGCCATGGAAGGCAGATCTCCCCGCAGCCCCGCGAGCCTGATTTTAATTTTGAGTTTTTTCTGCTGCCAGAGAAAGATCCCAGCCGCTCCTGCGGCAACGGACATC
>CABRSG010000347.1 GCA_902473545.1 uncultured Lachnospiraceae bacterium
CGGGTATTGTGCGCGGAAAGCACGGCGGTTTTGGTGTAGGTGTGAGCATACAGCCCGGCTTTTTCCGCCGCCTCCAGAATATGCCGGACTACCTCAACCGGAAGCGTTTTCCGGTAAACGGGCTTTTTATGGCAGAGGTCATAAATGCAGGCGCCGTTGTAGGTAATGGCGTAGCAGCCCTCCGAATTTAAGGACATCTTTTCTGCAAACGTCAGAGCGCTGACGGTTGCGCGTCCGGAGGTGATGACAATTTTGTGTCCCTGGCGCAGCGCCTCGCGGATAGCTGCCATGTTGCCCGGCGTGATTTCCTTCGCATCATTTAAGAGCGTGCCGTCCAGGTCGAGAAATAAAATCTTTTTTTCCTGTTTCATTGCTGTTTTCTCCTGCTTCGCAGATTTGCTAAAACATGATATGGGATGCGGAGATTCCCGCGCCCCACACCGAGGTCGATATAAGGTTTGTTGCTTCCGTGAAAGTCGGAGCCGCCGGAAATCAGAAGCCCATGCCTTTTTGCAAGCTGCCGGACGAGATTTTCGTCGAGCGCAGAGTGCGTGGAGTAGATCGCTTCGATGCCGATCAATCCGGCTTTTCTCAAGGAAGCGAGCAGCTCGTCCATCTCTGCCTCCGGCAGGTGGTAGAGCATCGGATGTGCCAGAATGGGAATCCCGCCCGTGCTGGAAATCAGATGCACCGCCTGCACCGGTGTCACTTTCTCACGCGGAACAAAATAGCGGCAGTTTTCGCCGATGTATTTCTCAAATGCCTCCGGCATTTCCGCAACATAGCCGTGGTCCATGAGATAGCGTGCAAAATGCGCACGCGTCCACACGGCGTTTCCGAAAGCGGTTTCCATCTGCTCAAGGGAAATGTCGATGCCGTCCTCCTGCATCTTCCGGATCATCTTTTCATTGCGGATATCGCGCGAGTCCTGAAAGCGCGTGAGACGTTTGCAAAATTCCGTACTCTGATAATCAATATCCAGTCCGACAATGTGGATATCTTTTCCATGGTACTCCGTGGAAAATTCAATCCCGGCAATTACCTCCAGCGCCGTGCCCTCCGCCGCGGCAAATGCCTCCGGCAGCCCGGCGACCGTATCGTGATCCGTCAACGCGAACGCCCGCAGCCCCTTCTGGCAGGCATATGCTACCAGTTCGGCGGGCGACATCGTGCCGTCCGAGCAATCAGAGTGTACATGCAGATCAACCGTTTCCATCAATGCGCCTCCTGCTTTCGTAAAAGTAAATGCAAAAATAAATATCGTTTAAATTAGTATACCGCAAATTACCATATTCTTGCAAGAGGTGGGGAGAAGATAAAAAAATTTTCGTAACTACTCAGCCATGCGGCAAATATCAGAAATAAATGCGTCATGCTTGCGACGCGAAGCTAGTCCTTTAGGGCATGTAAGCAGATGTTTTTGATATTTGACATATGGCGTTTAGTCGTAAGTCACAGCTAAGAAAAGGTCCACCGGACCTTTTCACGCATGCCAGGCAAGACAGGAGCTGTGCAAACAGCGGATAGCCTGCGCAGCAGGTGGCCGTGTGCCAGTGGTACACGTTTGGCACGGACCGAAGCGTAGATCTGTGACTTGATGGCTGAGTAGTTACAAATTTTCACCTACATCCGAAAAACCCGCGCTTGCGCGTTCATGCGTCTGTTTACACAGCCACGTTTTGCTCATTAGAAGTTGAGTTGCGTACCCAGACAGGTGAAAAATTTTTACAGTTGTTTGGGAAAGTTTACGGTAGACAGGTGTCTGCCGTAAAAAATTTATTACGAATGAAACAGGGGAGAGAAAATGAAGGTCAGAAATCAGTTTCGTAATCAATTAAATATCGTGCTGCTGATTGTTGATCTGGTTTGTATTTTTGTATCTTATGCGGTTTCGCTTTACATCCGCCTTGGCAGTGTATTCCGGGCGCCGCAGATCCATTTTATATTGCTGATCGTTCAGGTCGCAGTCTATATCACCGTATGCTATGCGCGGGACATTTACCAGGGGATCTATCAGAGAGGCTATTACAGGGAGCTGCAGAAGGTTGTAGAGGTAAACCTGGTTCTTGCCGCGGTCACGTTTGCGGTGCTGTTTTTTGCAAAAAGCGGACAGGGGTATTCCAGGACCGTCTGCATATGGTTTTTCGCACTGAACATCCTGTTGATCTATGGCAGCCATGTGATCATAAAAAAATGGGTGCTGCCGAGGTTCCGGCACGGAAGCGCCAGCCAGAAGCTCATGGTGGTCACGACGCACGACCATGCTCCGGTCGTCATTGACCGGCTGATCGCAGAAAAGGACGGGAGCTATTATATCAGCTCGGCGGCTGTGATCGATGCGGACGACCGCGGGACCGTCCTGGCGGGCGTGCCGGTAAACGCCTGCAGGGAGGATATGTATGGTCTGGCACTGCAGAATGTGGTGGACGCCGTGGTGATCGACCTCCCGTATGATACGGAGGGGCTTCCGGAGATGCTGGAGAAGTTTGAGAGCATGGGCGTCACGCTTTATATCCTGCTTGACGGGATGGTATTTGACATGACCAACATGGGGATCGACCGGGTGGGCGATTACATAGCC
>CABRSG010000348.1 GCA_902473545.1 uncultured Lachnospiraceae bacterium
AATGGCCCTATGATGGATGCCATTCGCGGTCATCTTTTTGAAGCAGCTCGAACACAGGGGCACTTTTCGGAAAATACATCTAAAAGTATTTTTCGTAAATTGATTGCCATCGCTATGATATTATTAGGAGCCTCTGTAATGTTGGGTGGGATTATTGCATTAACAGAAAAAAAATCCTTACCTGACACTACAGAGTTTATTATGTTTGCTTTGGCAATTTTATTGATTTATGGAGGGATACGTTTTTGGAAAAATGCTAAATAGTCTCCTCAAAATAGTCAGAAATAATGCCCCGCTTCGGCGGGGTCTTTAATTTGTTGCAGGAGAACGACATTAACGATATCGAAAATAATTGGCAGGTGCAGAGTAACTTTCGCAGGAAAGGAGAACAGAAATGGACTTTTCGGAAAAAATTGCTGAATTATCAAAAAAGGTAAAAAATCTTGGAGATGGCCTCAAATCGGAAGAAGCCACCAAAAATGCGCTGGTCATGCCTTTCATTGCCGCTCTCGGGTATGACGTATTCAATCCATCGGAGGTAGTGCCGGAATTTTCCGCGCCTATCGGAGAATACAAGGATGCGCGTGTTGACTATGCGATTCTTTCCGGAGGAAAACCGATCATTCTTCTGGAATGCAAGACCTTGGGCGCCTGTCTCGACTCCAGGCAATGCAATCAGCTTCAAATTTATTTTCATGGCACAGAAGCGCCGATTGCCGTTCTGACGGACGGAAACCGTTACAAGTTCTATTCCGATCTGGAAGCGGCCAACAAGATGGACACCAAACCATACATGGAATTTTCCCTTGACGACATGGATGAGACGCTGCTTCCGGAACTGCGGAAGCTGGCAAAGGGGAAATTTGACCGTGACGCCTGCATGAGCGCGGCCAATGAACTTAAATATAACCGGGAGTTCAAGCGCATCATGGCGGAACAGATGGAAAATCCGCATGAAGATTTTATACGATTTTTCCTTGCTCAGACATATGATGGAAAAATTACGCAGAATATACGAGAGCGCTTTACTCCGATTCTGGTCGCGGCGCTCGAGCAATTCATCAATGACCGTATTAATATCCGTCTTAAAAATGCCATGACACAACAAAAAACAGAAGTATCCGAAGCACCTGCTGAAGAATTGCCGGAAGCAAAGCCGGAAGAATCACGCATCATAACGACTGAAGAGGAAAAAGAAGCCTACTATCTTATCAAGTCGCTTATGGTTGGTACCATTGACCCGAGTCGGGTCGCCATGCGCGATGCCATAAACTACTGCTCCATTCTCCTGGATGATAACAGGCTGAAACCCATATGCCGTCTCTATTTCAACGGCAAGCAATGGCGTATCGGCATGTTTGATGGCGAAAACAAGGATGCCAAGGAAGATATCGAAAAACTGGATGATATCATTTCCTTTACTGACAGACTGCGGGCTACTGTACTGAAATATGACCAGAAGTAGCATTCACTCTTGATAAAAGCCGTGTTTTATGGCGTTGTCGTTTCACGGTGCTCATCACACCAAACAGTAGGCGGCAACGCCACTCGAAAGCATGGCTTTTTTTGTGCCTTTTGTCCATATGTCAAGATTCTTTTTGACCGGATTTACTGCTATTCTTGCATCTTCCTGATGCCGGGTGTTGCCGATATGTCCAAGGCTTCGGCCTAAAGGCGGCAAGCCGTTCCGAGGACGGTTACGAACACCCGGCATCGTCATTCTCAGGCGGTGTCAGTTCCAGGCTTTTGGCGGTTCTGAGCTCCCGGCCTTTCTCTTTGGGTAATGCCCCAAAATTCCTCTTGACATTCTCCAACGCTTACGGCTACGGTCACTTCACTACTTCTTAGGCAGTGTCCGCGCCGCTGTTTCAAAATTACGCGCGTTCCTGCCCGGCTCTTTTGCTGGGTTTCTTTTTGGGCTATAATGCCCTTTCTTCCAGCATATTTTGCCGGGTCGATAGCCTCTAATACAATACCCTAGCGGGGAATAAAGGCAGCCGTCCTAAGCGGTAGTTGAGTCCCGGCATTTCTCATATCCAAAATGCCTACTACTATACTTAGGAGGTCATTATGACCGCTTCCCAACTCATCCCCGTTGTCCCCGGCACTATCGGCAATGTTCAATGTCTCACCGTTGACGGCAGAACTCTGCATGGAGTTCTTGGCGTCAGACGTGATTTTTCGAACTGGATAAAGGGCCGCATTTCCAAGTATGGTTTTATTGAAAGCCAAGATTTTGAGGTTTTCGCCAAAACGGGCGAAAACTCCGAAGGCGGTAGGCCAAGCCAAGAATACACCTGCACCCTCGACATGGGTAAAGAGCTGTGCATGGTCGAAAACAACGAAAAGGGCCGTATTGCTCGCCGCTATTTCATCGAGTGCGAGCGGCGTTTGCTGTCCGCCGAACCTGTCGAAAATCCCGACAAGTTGCCTTCCCTCTCCCCCTCTCACCGCTCCGAACTGAAAGGCATCGTGGACGCGAAGCTCTCCACCTATCCGGCGTCCGTTCAGGGCAAGGCGCGGTCTGAAATATGGACACGGTTCAACCGGCATTTCCGGATTGCGGAATATGCACA
>CABRSG010000349.1 GCA_902473545.1 uncultured Lachnospiraceae bacterium
ACGGAGCTGGCTGAGGAGACCTATGAGGTGGACGAGGATCTGCTGGACTACGAAATGCCCAGCATCATCCTGCAGCCTCTGGTGGAGAACGCGGTGGAGCATGGGACCTGGCGCCGGGAGGGCGTGAGCGGTAATATTGTTATCCGGGTGGAGGACGCCGGGGACGGCGATCTTCTGCTGCGGGTGGCAAACAGCGGAAGCGGCATGACGGAGGCGCGGGTTGCGCAGATGAATGAGTACCTGAAAACAAACGAGGCGGATTTTGGCTACGGCGTGCGCAATGTAAACAGGCGGATCCAGCTTCTCTTTGGAGAGCGCTACGGGCTTCACTATGAGGTGAATATCTGGCAGGGTGTGACAGCGGTGATTTTGCTTCCGATGGAAGAGGAGCAGGAGGTTGCGGAGGAATAAATGTATAAGGTTTTAATCGTAGATGATGAAAAAATGATCCGGATGGGAATGAGCAAGGGGCTCCCCTGGGAGGAATTGAAGGTATCGGAGGTCTATCAGGCGGGAAGCGCGCCGGAGGCGCTGGAGATCATTAAGGAGAAGCAGCCGGATATTCTGATCACGGATATCAATATGCCGGAAATGACGGGGCTTGAGCTGATCCAGCGGGCAAATGAGCTGCAGGCGGGTATGAAGATTATCGTACTCACGGGGTATGACCGCTTTGATTATGCACGGGAATGCATAAGGATGCATGTCGAGGATTTATATCTGAAGCCGATCGACGAGGAAGTGCTGACGGAGGCGATACGCCGCCAGATCGACGCGATCGAAAAGCAGCGGGTGAGCGCGGTGATGGAAAATACCATGCGGCGCGTGCGGGGCAACACGGAGCAGATGCGCCTGGAGCGTCTGATGCGCCAGCTTGTCCACCAGAGAGAGGCGGAGGAGACGGAGCTTCAGTGGATGTACCAGGAATATTCGCTGTCGCCGGGGCAGGAGCTGCAGATCGCGATCCTGATTCCGCAGCAGTCGGGCAGGCGCGACGAGCGGGAGGACAGCTACTGGCTGATGTCCATCAAGGAAATCTGTATCGGGCTTGTGGACGGGCGCGGACAGGGCATCACCTTCCCGGACGACGAGGGAACGGGGAAGATTTTGGTGGCGTTTTTCAATCACGGTTATGTAAACGAGATTTACGAGCGAATACAGGAGCTGATCAGCATCATGAAGGATGAGATGATCGCGGCTCCCAAAATTGTGCTTGGCAGTTCCGTGAAGGGCTTCTCGCGGCTGTATATTTCCTATAACGACGCCATGCACCTCTCGAAGGAGAAGAGCGACGGGGCGAAGGAGGTGCTGCAGTCAGGGCGCACAGGCAAGCGCAGCATGCTGTTCCACGATATCTACGAGGAATTTAAGACGGCGATGTGCTCAAACGTGGGAAATTCGGAGTACGTGCTGCGGGTGTTTGACGCTTTCAGCCAGGCGGTGGTTTCTTATAATGTGACCGAGACGAGTGTGAGAAGGTACTGCTTTGATCTGGCAAATGCCGTCAGCTTTGCATATGTGAGCAGCACGGGCGGCTCGCTGCGGCAGGGACAGCTTGAAGAGCTGATGCGTCACATTATGAATGTGGACGGACAGAATGCCTGCGAGATCACCCGTGCTTTTTTGCAGCAGCTTTTCGGGGAAGAAAAAGAGGTCATCAACGACCTCATCCCGAAGGTGCGGCGCTATGTGGACGACCATCTGGAGGAGGAGCTTTCGGTGTCCAGCATCGCGGCGCGGTTTTACATCACGCCGAATTATCTGTCGAAGCTGTACAAAAAAGTGACGGGCGAGGGCTGCAACGAATACATTGTCCGCAGAAGGATAGAGACGGCGCAGAAGCTGCTCGAATCTACCAATTTAAAGACCGGAAAGATCGCCGCGATGGTGGGCTACCGGGACACCAATTATTTTTCGGTGGCGTTTAAGAAATATACAGGTTACTCGCCAACCGTGTTCCGCAGCCGGTTCCGCACCGGAGCCGCGGACGAGGACGAAGAGGAGTAGGAGGAAAACAATATGATACATAATCCGATTTTGCCCGGATTTAATCCTGATCCGTGCATCTGCCGTAAGGGGGACGACTACTATATCGCGGTTTCTACCTTTGAGTGGTTTCCGGGCATTCCGGTGTACCACTCGCGCGATCTGAAGCACTGGGAGCTGCTGACGCATGTTCTGACGGACGACGAGAAGGTGAATTTAAAAAAGCTTCCGTCGGCGAAAGGCATCTGGGCTCCGTGCTTAACCTATTGCGAGACGGAGGATTTGTTTTATGTGGTGTACGGCGTAATGAATTCCATGAACGCGCGCTACTTTGACGTTGATAATTTTCTGATCACGGCAAAGGATATCTGCGGACCGTGGAGCGAGCCGGTGTATCTGCACTCGGCCGGCTTTGACGCTTCTATCCTGCATGATGACGACGGACGGAAATATATTGTTTCCCTGGACTGGGAGACGCGGGCGGGCTATGAGAAGCCGGGCGCAATCTGCATGGTGGAGTATTCGCCGGAAAAGCAGGAGATCATCGGGTACCCGA
>CABRSG010000350.1 GCA_902473545.1 uncultured Lachnospiraceae bacterium
GCTCGTCCAGCTCTGCGCGAAGCTGCTTAGCGAGGAACCGCTTTTCTTCCTTATTAATTCGTACACCACCGGACTTGCTCCGGCTGTTCTTTCCTATATGATAGCGACTGAATTGAAACCCTTCGGCGGACACGTCGACTCTCAGGAGGTCGGTCTGCCCGTCTCCTCAAACGGACTGGTGCTGCCCTGCGGTGCATCCGGGCGGTGGGCGCGCTGAGGGGCCGAATGCCGGGGAGTGCTAAGGGCGCTTCCCGGCGGAAGCTTTAAAGGGCGGCTTCTGTATTATCACATTTTTTACCATACCATAAACAAACAGTCCGGTGAAAATTTCCACCGATAACGCAACGAAGCATATATAGTTACTTTGAATATAAGCTATAAACAGGGTTTACAGTCAAGCATTTTCTGCAAAAAATTCCCTTCAGACAGTCAGGCACCAGCCAAAACATCATTTTGATGTTTTGAAATCTTTAAATTAACCAAACCGGCACATACCAGTTCTTTTCATTTACAGGCAGCAAGTCGTTTGCCATGCAGACTACACTTCCCGTTCCGATTTCTACCTTTAGAGACTCCAGCCCCCCAAAGGCTTCTGCGCGAGTCACAGGCTCTAAAACATCGAAATTCTTTATCGCGGTCTTTCCGGGGGATGCCGCTTTCTTAATCTCGACAGGAGAAAGCACACCATTTTGGTAAAGCAGCAAATCAATTTCTTTTTGGTCCCTGTCTCTGTAATAGAAAACAGGAGGCTCTTTTCCTGCGTTCAAATAGCTCTTATAGATTTCTGAAAACACATAGCTTTCAAAGAAAGCGCCGGACATAGCTCCTTTCTCCAGTGCTTCGGGATTGCCCCATTTTAAGAGATAAGCGGCTAAGCCGGTATCCAGAAAATGAAGAAGCGGCATTTTGACAACACGTTTCAGCGCGTTGTTATGATATGGCTGCACCAAAGCAATAATATGGGAGGACACTAAAATAGAAAGCCATTTTTTTGCCGTTGGCGACGAAATTCCAGCCATGTTTGCCAGTTCCTCATAGATTACAGGCTTTGAAGTATGGGCAGCAACAATCGTCATAAAATTGTAAAATTGCATTTCGTCAGCTACCTGCGCAAGATCACGAATATCGCGCTGCAGGTACGTATCTACGTAGGAGCGGTAATATGTCTCCCAATCAATATTTTCATCCGCGTACAGTTCCGGCATGGAGCCTTTGAAAATCCTGTTGTAGATTTCATTTAAGCCGCGAGGCGTTCTCTCAGACAAGCGGTTCAGCAAATGCGCCGGATCCGTCTGGAACGGTTCGCTTGGCTCCTGATAAATCTCCGCATCGGACAATCCCAGTAAATTCACGATGCCGACTCGTCCGGCCAGACTTTCACTTACGTTATTCATAAGCCGGAAAACCTGCGATCCTGTGATCCAGAAGTCGCCCTTTTTCCTGGAACGGTCCACGCTCATTTTAATATAAGGCAGCAACTCTGTTGCGTATTGAATCTCGTCAATCAGCACCGGAGGGGAATATCTCTGCAAAAACAGCGCAGGATCATGTTTCGCCAAATACCTCACATCGGGATCATCCAGGGTTACATACTTTCGCACCAGTCCCTTGTTTCGCTGCGTTTCTGCGAGTTTTTGCAGAAGGGTCGTTTTTCCCACCTGCCTGGGACCAGTCACTAACAGCACGGGGAACATTTCTGAGAGCCTCGCAATCGTATCCTCCGCAGCCCGTTTAATATATGCCATGTTGCTCTCTCCCTTCCAATTTTAGTATAATTGATTCAAGAAAAAATATTCGGCAAATCTAAATTGTAATTTTATTATAGCCAGATTTTCTCTGCCCGTCAATATAAATCCGGCTGTGCTTTACAAAAGATGGGAAAGATTATTTGCAATAGTTACTTTTGTACTCAATCTGCACTCAAACCACAAAGCAAGAGCCCGGAAACCAGCATAAATGCTGGTTTCCGAACACCATTTTTACTCAAGCGCAATCGTAAACGGCTCGCCTACCTGCTGGTAATCGTTGCTCATCCGTCCGCTTTCCTCCGGGAATGCGACTGCATACAGCGTCAGTATCAGCTCTTTTGCATCTTTCCGGATATAGCCGTTGTCAAGGGTATTTACTTCCATGCGCCCCTGTCCTTCTATAAACGAAGACATGTTGATTTCTACCGCATTGCCCATGTCGTCTGTTCCCTCCAGCTTCAAATCATATCCGCACTCACCCGTGGTGGTTGTGAAGTACACCTTCTGATTTACATCGCTCGTCGTATATTTTTCCAGCGTCACGTCTGTTCCGTCCGGAAGATGGAAGGTCTTATCCAGCTCAACTGTTTTTGTATCCGCCAGCAGCTCCGCTCCCGACACAGAAAAACCAATCGTCCCCAGCTTTTCTTCTCCGAAATAAAATTCCATTTCCATATCCATCTGCTTTTCCGTGCTTATTCCGGGAACCTCCAGCTCGCCGTATACCACCATCGTGTGCTCATCCGCTTCTTCCATGCTGCCTCCGAACGCAAAGGAGACCTGCGCGTCA
>CABRSG010000351.1 GCA_902473545.1 uncultured Lachnospiraceae bacterium
AACTCCGGATTTAGGGCAAGTGCGCGCGCAATACAGATACGCTGGCGCTGTCCGCCGGAAAACTCATGCGGATAGCGATCCTTATGGAAGGGCTGAAGTCCGCAGTTATCCATGATCTTATCAATATAATCGTTAAATTCTTCCTTCGGAACCAGCTTGTGCTCACGCACCGCCTCGCCGATGATCTCGCCTACCGGCAGACGCGGGGAAAGGCTTGAAAACGGATCCTGGGAGATAATCTGCATCTTTGTGCGCAGCGCACGCATTTCTTTTGCCGGGAGGTCGTAAACCTCCTGTCCGTTGAACAGCACCTGTCCTCCCGTCTTTTCGCCGGAGAGGCGCAGAATAGTGCGCCCGGTCGTCGTCTTACCGCAGCCGGATTCCCCGACAAGTCCCATCGTGGTGCCGCGCTTTAGGTTGAAGGTAACGCCGTCCACAGCCTTTACCTGACCGACCGTTTTTGACATCATGCCGCCCTTGATCGGAAAGTATTTCTTCAGGTCATTTACCATCAGAATATACTGCGGATCATAAACGACCGGCTCTTTCTCACTGACAGCTTCTTTGTTAAGACTCATTTTGCTTCCCCTCCTTCCTTTCCGTAGTAGCGATAACAGGATACCTTGTGCGTCTCAGACAGACTGATCTCACACGGGTACTCGCCGCCGCACTGTGCCACACACATCTCGCAGCGGTCTTTAAAATAGCAGTAATCCGGCATGTTGATCGGGTTCGGCACCTTGCCCGGGATGGAATAAAGCTTATCCACCTGCTTGCCGACTACCGGCTTCGACGCCATCAGACCGATGGTGTACGGATGCGCCGGATGGAAGAAAATATCCTCCGCCGTGCCCTTTTCCACCACGCGTCCGGCGTACATAACAACCACGTAATCCGCCATCTCAGCGATAACACCAAGGTCGTGCGTGATAAACATGATCGATGAATTGATCTTATCCTTTAAGTTACGCAGAAGGTCAAGCACCTGCGCCTGAATGGTAACGTCAAGCGCTGTCGTCGGCTCGTCCGCGATAATGATCTTCGGGTTGCAGGCAAGCGCCATTGCGATGCAGACACGCTGACGCATACCGCCGGAAAGCTCGTGCGGATACATCGTGTAAACGCCCTCGCTGTTTGCGATGCCCACCATCTCCAGCAGCTCGATCGTGCGCGCCTTCACCTCTTCTTTACTCTTACCCTCGCCGTCGTGCAGGTTGATAACCTCATCAAGCTGCGCGCCGATGCGGAACACCGGATTTAAGGACGTCATCGGCTCCTGGAAGATCATGGATACATAGTTTCCGCGCAGATGCTGGATAACCTCCTCCGGCACCTTCGCGATATCCACCGCCTTATCGCCAAGATTTAAGCGGATCTCTCCCTCCACGATCTGCCCCTGCGGGCGCTGAAGAAGCTGCATCAGCGAAAGGCTGGTAACGGATTTTCCGCAGCCGGATTCACCAACCACGCCGACCGTCTTACCGATCGGCACCTCGAAGCTCACGCCATCCACGCTCTTGACGGTTCCCGCATCCGTAAAGAAATAGGTGTGCAGGTTGTCAAATTCCACGGCGTTGTTCGGGTCGTGCATGGTCGTCGTATATTCGCTCTCCGGGACATTTTTGCGCTTGCGCTTTTTTTCCAGCTCATTTGTAGTTCTGCGGTTTTCTTTGGAAATCCGCCGGGACTCTCTTGCGGAGAGGTAGCCCTCTGGTTTATTTTTTGCCATTTTGTGCCCCTCCTCTCTTATCGTTTCATTTTCGGATCAAACGCGTCGCGAAGACCGTCGCCCACAAAGTTAAATGCAAGTACCGTCAGCATCAGGCAGACACCCGCCGGAATCCATATGAACCAGTAGGTCGTCAGCACGTAGGAGTTCGAAACGTCGTTAATGATATTTCCCCAGGAAGCAAACGGGAATTTTACACCCAAACCTAAGAAGGACAGCGTGGATTCCGTAATGATCGTGGAGCCGAGACTCATCGTGCTGATAACGATAAGCTGCGGGATAACGTTCGGGATCAGGTGGCGGAAAATACGTCTGGACACGCTGATGCCGCACGCCTCCGTCGCCGTCATGAATTCCTGCTCACGCAGGGAAAGGATCTGTCCGCGGACCATACGCGCCGTGCCCGGCCAGCCCAGAATACCAAGGATCAGCATCAGATACAGCATACGGATCTGCGGATCAAGGCGCATGCCATCCATCGCCGCGCCGAGAATAATGATGACCGGCATGGACGGGATGCAGTAGAAAATATCTACGACACGCATTACCAGGTTGTCGATCCAGCCGCCGAAGTAGCCGGAGATGCCGCCCATCAGGATGCCGAGGACGGTGGAGATAATTACAACGATAAAGCCAACGATCAGCGATACTCTGCCGCCGTACATCAGACGGGTGAGCATGTCCATACCGTTGCGGTCGGTGCCGAGCCAGTGTTCCTTCGACGGGAAGGAGTAGGTGTCAAACACCTGCGTGGAGGTTTCCTGCATAACGGACCAGATTTTAGTTGCCGCATCATAGGAA
>CABRSG010000352.1 GCA_902473545.1 uncultured Lachnospiraceae bacterium
GATCGGTAAAAGCTTTAAGCTCCAGAAGAACGGGACGCCCCGCATGAATCCCATGAGCAGAGGCGGATCTCCGATCGGAGTCAGGCAGCCGCCCATATTGGACACCATAAAGATAAAGAAGATCACGATGTGGCGTCTTCTCTTTCTCCACGCGTTCATCTTGATGATCGGACGGATCATTAACATACTGGCTCCGGTGGTTCCGATCCAGCTGGATAACAGGGTTCCGAGTGCCAGAAGTCCCACATTGATCCTCGGGGAACCAGCGAGATCACCTGACAGGGTAATATTACCGGATACACAGAACAATCCGAAAAGAAGGACGATGAATGTCAGGTAGTCGTTTATGATACATTCCAGTGTCGTCTCCGCCGCCTTCGGCACACCGTACTTCACGGCGAACGGGATCAGGAACAGCAGGGACCAGAACACGACCGCGTGCGGCTGGTGCGCCTCCCACCACTCTGCTTTCACAAGCGGAAGGACCGCGATGCAGAGCAGGAGTCCTGCAAATGGAATACAAAGCCATAACGGCGTCTGTGCTGCCGCCCCGGCAGCCTCTGGTTCTGCCGCAAGCGCTGTAACTGCAGTCTGGTTTAAGACCGCCAGAAGTCCTGCGCAGAATGCAAATAATTTCTTCATGGGTAAACCTCCATGTAATCAGCTTTTATGAGCCATTACTCTTTTTTTCGCTCAACACGGCTACTGATTATAACAACTTTCCCGCACAAATACAAGTACGATTCTTCCAAATAATTGCCAAATTTCCGCTTAGAAAATCAGCACTTTTGCTAAAATGGAATATATTTCGTATTGTGAAATTTCAGACAATGGGATTTTATCTCATTTATTTTACGACGTTAAAGCATTGGTCTGGCAGACCACCGCATTCCGTTTTTCTTCGCCATGTACTGCTCTTTTCGCAGTTTTTCACGCCCTGCGAGAACGCCGTAAGCGGTCTTCTATAAAGTAAAAAGCAGCACGGTCATCTGATTGATGGATGATCAGATGCCGAAACTGCTTTTGTTTTACTAAATATATGTGTTTTATGTATTTTTACTACACTAAGAAAAATTCTGTGACGAATACCACCGCACAGCAGATCACCGCAACGGACAGGAGACTTCTTCCGCACCACGCCGCGATGATTCCGATGACCAGCGCCAGCGCCGCCGACACCGTACTGTTTGTGGCGGAGAGGATCGCCGGGAACGTCATAACAGCTAACGTCACATATGGGACGTAATATAAGAATGACTGGATAAACTGATTTTTAATCGGTTTCCGGATCAATGTGAGCGGCAGGACACGGATCAGATATGAAACGCCCGCCATCACCGCAATATAGAGATAAATATTCTTTTCCATGTTTTTTCTGTGTTCCTTCTTAATTTAACAAGACAATTTTCAAAAACTTCTTTTTCTTTTAAGCGCCCTGTTTTGCCGCGTCTGCAGAATGGACATGAGTTTCTTCCGTTGTTTCCTTGGAAGTATCAGCCGCGCTGTCCTCTGCCGGATGCGGGAAGAGAATCGCTGCTGCGGATGAGAGCACAACAGTCAGAATGATCGTTCTCGTGCCGCTGGAGATCGATGAGATCCCCGGCAGATGCTCCGCAAGGTAGCTTGCCGCGAAGCTGATGGCGATGAGCCCTGCAAGGATGCGGCTCTTTCTCGCCGGTGGAATTATGATCGCAAGGAACATTCCGTAGAGTGCCACGCTGAAGGCGCTCACAAGACGCCACGGCATCAGATTACCTGCCAGCGCACCGAGGGCTGTTCCGACAGCCCAGCCGGGAAGTGCTAATGCGATTGCCCCGTACATATACCAGGGATTTAAGCAGCCCGGTCTTGCAATCGTAATTCCGAACAGCTCATCGGTAATATCAAATGCCATGAGAAGCCTGTGGAAAAACGGCATATCCGGATCCATTCTCTGGCTCATGGCACAGCTCATCAGTAAATATCTCGCGTTCGCGATCAGTGTCACGATCGCCATCTCAATATACGCTGCCCCCGCGGCGATCATCGTAAAGCCCGCGTATTCCCCTGCGGACGCGTTGCAGAGTGCGCTTGTGATCATTCCCTGAATCGGTGTCATCCCGACATTCCGCGCCACGATTCCCAGTGAAAAAGATACCGCAAAATACCCGAGCGCGATCGGCACCCCATCCCGGGCTCCATCCCGGAATGCCCGCCGGTTTCCAACACTGGCGATTGAAAACTTGTTGTTCCCCATAATATTCCTCCCTCAAACAGAAACAGCAGACATCCTGTCCTGTTTATGCGCTGCCATTCCGCGTAAATTAGCGGCACCCAGGAATTTTCATCCAGAGCTGCCGCTTTCCATTATTCTGACATCATTGTCTATACGGGCATGAAAGAAGCCCAAACAGTAACTGATTTTGCCGATGCTTCGCATTCCAAATCGGCAAAATCCACTGCCACCACTGTATTGTACGGAATTTTCAATTCAGAAAATTCCTACCTGTGTGCAATGACCAAACATGTACAGTATACTCTTCTT
>CABRSG010000353.1 GCA_902473545.1 uncultured Lachnospiraceae bacterium
TGCTTAAAATATCGTTCACCTGGTCGGTGGTAACGGCGTCCAGACCGCAGCCGAAGGAATTTAGCTGTATCAGATCCAGAAAATCGGTCGTTTTTACATAATTCGCCGCCGCGTAGAGACGGCTGTGGTACATCCACTGGTCGCTGACGATCAGCGGGCGCTCCGGCTGGTGCAGATGCGACACGGAATCCTCCGTGAGCACAGCGATGCCGTAGGAGGTGATCAGCTCCGGGATGCCGTGGTTGATCTCATTATCAATATGATACGGTCTGCCGGCGAGCACGATGCCGTGCTTATTGTTTTTCTTCAGCCATTCGATGGTTTCCTCGCCCTTTTTGTACATTGCCTGACGCACCTCTTCCTGCGCCTTCCAGGCATTGGCGGCGGCCGCCTTAATTTCCTGCGCCGAAATCTCCGGGAACGCTTTTATGAGCTGTCCGGTGACAGTTTCCAGGCTGGTGAACGCCATGAACGGGTTGCGAAGTCAATTTTCGTATCGCGCAGCGCCTCCACGTTATTTTTGATGTTCTCCGCATAAGAGGTAACGATCGGGCAGTTGTAGTGGTTTACAGCGTCCGGAAATTCGCAGCGCTCATAAGGAATGCAGGGGTAGAAGATAAAATTCACCCCGTGATGGAGCAGCCACTCGATGTGACCATGCGCCAGCTTCGCCGGATAGCACTCTGATTCGCTTGGAATGGACTCGATGCCCAGCTCGTAAATTTTCCGGGTGCTTGCCGGAGAGAGCACGACCTCGTATTTTAAGTCGGTGAAGAACCGGTGCCAGAACGGGTAATTTTCGTACATGTTCAGCACGCGCGGCAGTCCGACCTTTCCGCGCACAGCCTGGTCGCTCTCCAGCACCTCGCGGGAGAACAGCAGCTTGTTTTTGTATTCAAACAGGTTCGGGATATCGCTGTTTTTCTTTTCCTTTCCAAGACCGCGCTCGCAGCGGTTTCCGCTGCCGAACTGGCGTCCGCCGGTAAAGCGGTTGATCGTCAGACGGCACTGGTTGGTGCAGCCCTTACATTTTGCCATGTGTGTGGTAAACTGCAGGCTGTTGATTTTCTCAATCGGAAGCATGGTCGTCTGTTTGCCGGATTCGAAGCGCTCACGCGCGATCAGAGCAGCGCCGAAAGCGCCCATGATGCCGGCGATATCGGGACGGATCGCTTCGCAGTTTGCGATGCGCTCGAAGCTGCGCAGCACCGCGTCATTGTAGAAGGTGCCGCCCTGCACGACAATGTGCTTTCCGAGCTCGGAGGCGTCGGAAACCTTAATTACCTTATATAATGCGTTCTTGATGACCGAGTAAGCAAGTCCGGCGGAGATATCGGCGACGGATGCGCCCTCCTTCTGCGCCTGCTTTACCTTGGAATTCATAAATACAGTACAGCGGGTGCCCAGATCGATCGGATGCTGGGCGAAAAGCGCCTCGTGCGCAAAGTCGCTGACGCTGTAATTCAAGGATTTCGCAAAGGTTTCGATAAAGGAACCGCAGCCGCTGGAGCATGCCTCGTTGAGCTGCACGCTGTCGACCGTGTGATTCTTGATCTTGATGCATTTCATATCCTGTCCGCCGATATCCAGGATGCAGTCTACTTCCGGGTCAAAGAAAGCGGCGGCGTAGTAATGCGATACCGTCTCCACCTCGCCCTCGTCCAGCATCAGAGCCGCCTTGATCAGCGCCTCGCCGTAGCCGGTGGAGCAGGAATAGGCGATCCGCGCATTGGAGGGAAGATGCTCATAGATTTCCTGTATCGCCTGGATGGTGGTCTTTAAGGGACTGCCGTTGTTGTTGCTGTAAAAGGAATATAAAAGGGAGCCGTCCTCGCCGACGAGCGCCGCCTTTGTGGTGGTGGAGCCGGCATCGATGCCGAGGAAGCATAAGCCCTCGTAGGTGCTCAAATCGTCCGTGACAACGTTGTACTGGTTCTGTCGCTCGTTAAAGGCGTCGTAATCCTCCTGGGAGGCAAACAGCGGCTCTAAGCGCGCCACCTCAAATTCCAGCTTGATATTGCCGGATAATTTATGTATCAAAGCCTGCGTGTCCGTGGAGACGACCATCTCGCTGTTCATAGCGGAGCCGATCGCCGCAAACAGATGTGAATTTTCCGGCGTGATCGCATGCTCGTCGTCCAGATTTAAGGTGCGGATAAACGCCTCCTTCAGTTCGGACAGAAAGTGCAGCGGGCCGCCGAGAAACGCAACGTGACCGCGGATCGGCTTTCCGCAGGCAAGACCGCTGATGGTCTGGTTGACAACCGCCTGGAAAATGGATGCGGACAGATCTTCCTTTGTCGCGCCCTCATTGATCAGCGGCTGGATATCAGATTTTGCAAAAACACCGCAGCGGGCTGCGATGGGGTAGAGCGACTGATAATGCTTTGCGTATTCGTTCAGTCCCGATGCGTCGGTCTGCAAAAGGGATGCCATCTGGTCGATAAAAGAGCCGGTGCCGCCCGCGCAGATACCGTTCATACGCTGCTCCACGCTGCCTCCGTCAAAATAAAT
>CABRSG010000354.1 GCA_902473545.1 uncultured Lachnospiraceae bacterium
CCTCGCCGATCGCCTCCGCGCACGTTAAAAGACCGCAGTCCGTGTAGAGCTTTGCCGTGGAATCGTTGTAATTTCCGGTACCGAGATGCACATACCGGCGGATGCCGTCCTCCTCGCGGCGCACTACCAGCGTGATCTTGCTGTGTGTTTTTAAACCGACCAGACCATAAATGACATGACAGCCCGCCTTTTCCAGCATTTTCGCCCAGACGATATTATTTTCCTCATCAAAGCGCGCTTTCAGTTCCACCAGAACGGATACCTGCTTGCCGTTCTCCGCCGCCTGCGCGAGCGCCGCGATGATCGGCGAATTGCCACTGACGCGGTAGAGCGTCTGCTTGATCGCCAGCACATCCGGATCCTTTGCCGCCTGGCGCACGAAATCCACCACCGGATCGAAGGTCATATACGGATGGTGCAGCAGAATATTGCCCTCGCGGATCACCGCAAAGATATCGCTGCAGTTCATCAGCGCCGGAACCGGCTGCGGAATGTAGGGCCTGTTCTTCAGATGGTCGAAGCCGGACAGACCGTACATCTTCATCAGAAACGTGAGATCAAGCGGTCCGCTGATATGGAACACATCGTCCCCCTTAATGCTGAATTCTTTTTTCAGAATCTTCAGAAGCTGTTTGTCCATGCCGTCCTCGACCTCCAGACGGATGACCTCGCCCCACTGGCGCTTCTTCAGCTGCTTCTGGATCTCCTTGAGCAGATCCGCCGCCTCGTCTTCCTCGATCGTCAGATCGGCGTTGCGCATGATGCGGTACGGATGCGCGCAGACTACGTCGTAGCTTAAAAACAGCTTACCGATGTTGCGCTCAATGATCTCCTCAAGCAGAATCACAGAACGCTTCTCCGACTTTTCTTTCGGCAGCTCAATGATGCGCGGGAGCACAGACGGCACCTGCACGGTCGCAAACTGCGTGGAGGGTTCCTTTTTGCCCTCCTCCTTTTTGGAGATCAGCGCGCCGATGTTCAGTGTCTTGTTGCGGATAAGCGGAAACGGGCGCGAGGAATCCATCGCCATCGGTGTGAGCACCGGATAGACATTTTCCTCAAAATAGCGATCCACATACGCCTTCTGCTCACGGTTTAAGTCCTCGTGCTTCGTAACGACCTCCAGCCCCTGCTGCTTCAGCGCCGGGAGCAGCGAGCGGTTGTAGGTGGAATACTGCAGCGCCACGACCTCCTGCACGCGCTTTAAGATCAGCTCTAGCTGCTCGGACGCCGTCATGCCTGCAATATCACGTTTTGTATAACCAGCGTGCACCATATCCTTCAGAGAAGCCACGCGGATCATGAAAAACTCATCAAAGTTCGACGCAGTGATACTCAAAAATTTCAGACGCTCAAAAAGAGGGATGCTTTTATCGCGCGCCTCGCTCAGCACGCGCTCGTTAAAGCTGACCCAGCTGTCCTCCCGGTTCCGGTAGTATTCCGGTCTCGTGAAATCCATATCCATTGCCTTTCCCTCCTACATCGTCTTTTTCTGCCGGATAACCGGACGAATATGAAATACCTCTTCAAAATAATCTGCCTTGGGCGGAAACAGTCCCTTTTCCAGCGTGATATCCTCCGTCGTCTCCACATGGATCTGAATCTCCGCCTCCTTCAGCGAAAAGCGAACCTGACTGAATTTCTGCTTATGGCTGCGGTCAAGGGCGTTCGCCACGCGCAGGATCGCCGTCAGCTTCATAATGATCAGATACTCCTTCTCCCCAAGTCCCGGCTGCATCATAATATCCTCGTAAGTGAAATCGAGCGTATTATATTTTACCACATTTGCAATCACACGCCGCTCCTTATTAGACAGCCCGATGATCTCGGTTGCCATGATAATGCTGTAGGAGCACTCTGCGCCGTCGGAGAGGTTGAGGTATTTTCCGCAGCCGTGCAGGATCACCGCGATCTGCAGCAATAACCGCTGGCGCGCGTCCAGCCCCGAGAATTTTTTTATCTTGTCAAAAATCGGCAGCGCCAGATTTTCCAGATTTTTAATGTGGCTCTTGTTGCACTGATAACGCTTTGCGATGATCCGCGCCGCGGCGATGATATCATCGTCAAAATTATGCTCCATGCGGATCAGCCTGCTTCGCTGCGCATAATCGCAGGCAATGCCGTCATTTAAGCTAAGGCCGGGCATCCAGATGGTCCGCGCTCCCATCTCCTCGATCAGTCGCTTATAGATAGTGACGGACGGCAGCACCAGGGAAGCGCTCTCGGACGGAATGCCATACTCGCGCGCGATCTCCTCCGGACGCATCTCGATCACCCGCTTATACATCTCCATAAACTGCGCGGCGTCCACGGTTGGCTTTCCGAGAAGCTCCAGGATATAGTCGCCGGCAACGATCAGATTTTTAATCTCACGGTCTTTTAAGTACATTTTCTTAAAGCTGGCAAGCTCGTTGTTGATAAGCTCCTCAGCCATCTCCTCCATATGAAGGGTGTGGCGCACGAGATCCGCCATCTTTTCACGGATACGCAGATGCCCCATACGGATATTCT
>CABRSG010000355.1 GCA_902473545.1 uncultured Lachnospiraceae bacterium
CACGACCGAGTACGGATTGCGGCGCACCTTTTCGGTGAGCTGTCCGCCCTCGTCATAGCCGACGTATCCGGGCGGCGAGCCGACCAGACGGGATACGCTGTGCTTCTCCATATATTCCGACATATCGACGCGGATCATCGACTGCTCGCTGCCAAACACCACCTCGGCGAGTACCTTGGACAGCTCCGTCTTGCCGACGCCGGTCGGACCAAGGAACAGGAAGGAACCGATCGGGCGCGCCGGATCCTTCAGGCCAACTCTTCCGCGCTTGACCGCCTTCGCCACCGCTGTGACCGCCTCATCCTGTCCGATCACACGCTTATGCAGCGTCTGCTCCAGCTTCATCAGCCGCTTCGTCTCCTTCTCCGCCAGCCGCTGTACCGGGATCTTCGTCCACATGGATACGATCTCCGCGATATCCGCCTCGCCGATCTCCTGGCAACGAACGCCGCCCTTCTGCGCCAGCCGCTTCTGCGTGGCTGCCAGTTTTTTGAGCGTGGCCTCCTGCGTGCGGTTCAGCGCCTGCGCCTCCTCCCAGTTTCCAAGGATGATCGCCTGCTCCTTCTTCTCGGAAAGCTCATCCACCGCCGCCTGCAGCTTCTCTATGCCATCCGGCACAGAAGCGCCGCTGATCTGCTTTCCGGACGCTGCTTCGTCGATGAGGTCGATTGCCTTATCCGGCAGGTAGCGGTCGCTGATATAGCGCGCGGAATATTTCACTGCCGCGTCGATCGCCTCGTCCGTGATCTTTACCTTATGGTGCGCCTCGTAGTTCGGACGCAATCCTTTCAAAATAGCGATCGCATCCTCCTCATTCGGCTCTTCCACGGAAACAGACTGGAATCTGCGCTCCAGCGCCGGGTCTTTTTCAATATATTTGCGGTACTCCGTGATAGTCGTCGCACCGATCAGCTGCATCTCGCCGCGCGAGAGCGCCGGTTTTAAGATATTGGAAGCGTCCATCGCTCCCTCAGCGCCGCCTGCCCCGATGATAGTGTGCAGTTCGTCGATAAACAAAAGTACATCGCTGCGGGCGCTTACCTCCTGGATCACCTTCTTGATACGTTCCTCAAACTCGCCGCGGTATTTGGAACCGGCAACCATCGCCGCCATATCCAGCGTATAGATCTGTTTGCCGCGGATGACATCCGGGACAGTACCCGCTACGATCCGCTGCGCAAGCCCCTCAACGATCGCCGTCTTGCCGACACCCGGCTCCCCGATCAGGCAGGGGTTGTTTTTCGTCCGCCGGCCGAGGATCTGGATAATACGCCGGATCTCCTGCTCTCTTCCGATAACCGGATCGAGCTTTCCGTCCATCGCCTGCTGCGTGAGGTTTCTGCTGTAGCGCTCCAGCATATCGCCGGCGCCTGCCGGTCCTCTCTCCTGTACCTGCTGAACATACTCGCGGTACCGTGACTCCTCCAGCCCAAGGCACTCCAGCACGTCCATAAATACCTTCTGCACCTGTACGCCCATGGTATGGAGAAGGCGCATCGCCACGCAGTCGGTGTCTTTTAAAATAGCGAGCAGCAGATGCTCGGTGCCGATCTCCTTCTGACGGAAAAACCTTGCTTCCGTCTCCGCCTGCTCAAGGATCGCCTCCGCGCGCGGGGAATACATGATCATCTCCGGCTCCGCAAGCGTGCCCTCCGGCACGATCAGATCCCTGACAAGCTCCAGCACCTTTTCTTCCTCCACTTTGTGCTGCTGAAGAATCGCAGACGCCATGCCGCCCTTCTCTCTGAGAAGACCTAAAAGCAAATGCTCTGAACCAATATAGCTCTGTCCGCATTTCTTCGCCGTCTGCTGTGCAAGCTTCAGCGCATGTGCTGCCTGTTCTGTATATTGCATATATGTCTACATCCTTCCATTTTTCATGTCGTCTAATATCTCGTCGATCATCGCATGCACTTCATCGCCGCTGATGTTTTTGCAGCAGCCTTTTGCCAGAAGCACCCGCAGGTCGCTGCGCATCTCCTCCATTGCCTGCATCTTGTCCACATCCAGCGAGACAATAGCGCCTCTTCTGCGGTCAAGCTGCAGAAACCCTTCCTGGCGCAGTACGGAATACGCCTTGTTTACCGTGTGCATATTGATGCCGATGTCGTCCGCCATCTGCCGCACGGACGGCAGCGCGTCCCCCTCATGGAGGGCGGACGTCGCGATTCCCAGAATAATCTGATTCCTAAGCTGTATATAGATTGCCTCATCGCTCTGAAAATCAATTTCAATTATCATCTGTAACCACTTCCGTTTCATTTTGTTATATACATTATAGCACAGTTGATCGCAGATGCAAGGAAAAGTTTCTGGAAAAAAGGACTGCCGTTTTTCGCGGCAGTCCCTGCTCTTTATAAGTCAATCATCTCTACGTTTACATCCGGCTCTTCCGTCTGCGGACGCACCATAACCGGTTCCGTCGGCGCCTGTGCGGCATTTGCCGCCGGCCTCTTCGGCTGCGGCGCTGCGTTTGCCTGCGTCATCTCCGGCTGCGGGGGTGCATTTACC
>CABRSG010000356.1 GCA_902473545.1 uncultured Lachnospiraceae bacterium
GCGTGTGAGGGAGCTGTTTACCCGGCTGCTTATTTCCGAGGCTTTGGTAGGTGCGGTCGCGCTCATACTGGCGGAAGGATTCCCGCATCAGCTTATCGCTATTTTCGGCGCTTCTAATGAGAGCAGCTACTATACCGATTTTGCTGTTAAGGCATTCCGTACCTATCTTTGCATGATGATCTTCGCGTGTGTCAACAAGGCATGTTTCATCTTTTTACAGGCCGTGGGCAAGGCATTGACATCTACCATGCTTTCCATGTTCCGTGAGGTAGTATTCGGAGTCGGCTTCGCATTGCTCCTTCCGGTTTTCTTCGGTCTGGACGGTGTTCTGTATTCCATGCCGGTTTCAGATATTCTGACCTTTATCATCTCAGCAGTGATTATCATAAAAACATATCATGAATTAAATGTGAAAGGAGCATAAGACGTATGAAAAACAGAGTGATTACGATCAGCCGTGAATTTGGCAGCGGCGGACGCACCATCGGAAAAAAAGTGGCAGAACAGCTGGGCATCCCCTGCTATGATGCAGAGATCATTCAGGAAATGGTAAAAGAAACCGGTTTTACACCGGAGTATGTAAAGGAAGCCGGTGAATATACGCCCGGCAGCTTCCTCTCATCTGCATTTTCAAACCGCTTATTTGGCCCCACAAATGAAGATATTCTGTGGGAGCATCAATATAAGGTCATCACGGAGCTTGCACAAAAAGGCCCCTGTGTAATTGTTGGACGCTGTGCTGATTACATTTTACAGGATAAGGCCGACTGCCTGAAGGTCTTTATCCACGCAGATATGGATTTCCGTGCCCGGCGCATCGTCGAGGTTTATGGAGAACGGGAACAGTCCCCGGAGGAACGCTTGCGCGATAAGGATAAACGCCGTGCCGCATATCACCGGTTCTATACCGACATGAAATGGGGATATGCGCAGAATTATCATCTGACACTCAACAGCGGTGTGCTCGGAATCGATCAGTGTGTAAAAATCATTGCTTCTTTATATTAGAGATATCCTTCACACTGCATTTCATTGCAGACAGGAGCAACATCTAATCTATTCCCTTTTCGGATCCGAAAAGGGAATTTTGTATCTATCCGCGCAGATAAGTGCTATAATATAATACTAAGATTATGCGGTCCGAAGTCCGACGCAGGCTTGCCCGGAGGAATGCTTTTGACCCTGGGCCCCAAAAAGATATGATTCAAGTCGGAGATCTGACTCCCACTGAGACAAATTTGCTGTTACTCACCACTAAAAAATGTGGAAGCCTTCTCGACTGAGATAAAAGGATCAATAAAAAAAGAAAGTGATGGATAAAAAATGCAGACGTATACTTATGTTTCCAAAGGAAAATTTGAATTAATGGAAAAACCGAAGCCGGTTCTTATGGATGAACGAGATGCCATTGTAAAGGTAACACTCGCCAGCATTTGCTCAAGTGACCTGCACATTAAACACGGAAGCGTCCCCCGCGCTGTGCCGGGCATAACCGTCGGACATGAAATGGTCGGTATTGTTGAAGATATCGGCAGCGCCGTAACGAATGTGAAGCCCGGTGACAGAGTCACGGTAAACGTGGAAACCTTCTGCGGGGAATGTTTTTTCTGCAGGCATGGTTATGTAAACAACTGCACCGATCAGAATGGCGGCTGGGCTCTCGGATGCCGGATCGATGGCGGACAGGCAGAATATGTTCGCGTACCGTTTGCAGATCAGGGGCTAAATAAAATCCCGGATCATGTTACAGACCGTCAGGCTTTGCTGGTCGGAGATGTTCTTGCCACCGGTTTCTGGGCAGCTCGTATTTCTGAGATCAAAGAGGAGGATACGGTATTGATCATCGGAGCCGGACCTACGGGCATCTGTACGCTGCTCTGTGTCATGCTGAAGAATCCGAAACGTATCATCGTCTGTGAAAAAGACGAAGGCCGTATCCGCTTTATCCATGAGCACTATCCGGAAATCCTTACTGTATCACCCGAAGCTTGTGCAGATTATGTTCGTGCCAACAGTGACCATGGCGGAGCAGATGTCGTTCTCGAAGTTGCAGGAGCCGAATCCACGTTTCGCCTTGCATGGGAATGTGCAAGACCAAATGCGGTCGTGACGGTCGTTGCTCTTTATGACAAGGCTCAGACACTGCCGCTGCCGGATATGTACGGCAAGAACCTCACGTTCAAGACCGGCGGCGTAGACGGCTGCAATTGTGAGGAAATACTGCGGCTGATCGCAGAGGGCAGACTGAATACGGAACCACTTATCACACATACATACCCGTTAGACAGGATCGAAGAAGCATACACCCTCTTTGAAAATAAGATGGACGGTGTGATCAAGGTAGCCATCGAGTGTTAATATGCTTCCAATCCGGTTTCCTGCGCACTGTATTTAAGTGGTCTTCCCGGTAACCGGATTCATTTCTCTATAATAACACAACCCACTGCATCCATACGGAAACAACATTCGCTTCATATCCCTGATATATTCCTCTTCCGTATCCACATGC
>CABRSG010000357.1 GCA_902473545.1 uncultured Lachnospiraceae bacterium
GGGGACGCCTCCGCCGCATTGGTGCGGAGGATCCAGCCGAATTTTCCCGTCGGAAACGACTCCGAGAGAGCAAGCAGCCGCTCCCGTTCTTTTTTAGATACTTTCGCGGAAACGCCGGTCTGCTGCTTTCCGGAGGTCAGTACCAGATATTTTCCCGGTAAGGAAATGTTCGCCGTCACCGTCGGCGCCTTTGTTTTCACACTCTCGCGCGCGATCTGCACAAGCAGCTCATCCTGCGCCACCAGGCGCTCCGAATTCATTTTGTTTGTAAAAATCGGCTCTGCGTTCTCGGACAGCGGCAGATAACAGGGGATTCCCTCTTCGATCTCCACGAACGCCGCCTGGATATTCTTAACGACATTCTGTACCTTTCCAATATAAATATTCCCGAGCAGCGGCGCCTGCGTCTCCCGCTCAAAGGAAAGCTCTGCAGCCTTTCCGTCATGGTACAGCGCAGTGGCGATCCCGTCCCGGAACCTTGTGATGATCAGTTTACCCTTCAATGTCACAGCCCAGATCCTCCAGGGAAACAAATTTGCGTTCCTCTTCCCCGATGTCAGTATACAGCTCGTCGCGGTTCACCAGCAGCGCAAACTCCGGCATTTCCCATCCGAGAAATCCGGCAAACGCCGTCAACACCAACTCTGGCTTTAAGTTTGCCGCGCTCCCGGCTGCCAGCTGCATACGGATTTTCCCGTCCCGGCATTCGCCGTGGTAAATCATCGGGCGGATATCCTCTTCCTTCTCACTCTTCTTTGTTTTTTTGCAGACTACGATCTGCTCCTGCGCTATGAACGCTTCCCAGGATGCCTGCCATCCCTCTGGCGGCTCACAGCCCTCGCGGAATGCCACCGTAAAATCAGCGGCGGCAACAAGCGACATCGCTTTGGACGCCTTTCCGTCCTCGATCCGGCGAAAGCCCATCACATGGACTCCCTCCACCATCACGCTGTTCAGACGCTCCAGCGCCTCCCGTGTGGAGATCGGTGTTTTGATCTCGATATCCACATACTCGCTGTCGCTTGTCATTCCCACGCCGAGCGGCAGAGCAAATGACATCACCATATGCGGGCTGAACCCTTCCGTAAATGCAATGTCAATTTCCGCCCGGCGCAGCACCTTCTGGAAAAAACGCATCATATCGAGATGTCCGATAAATTTCATCGCACCGTGCTTGGAAAATTTAATTCTTATCTTCAAAACAGACACCTCCCCCGTAGCAGGCTGCTCCGCATCCGGCACATTTGCTGCGGCAGTTTTCCGTTACTTTTTCCTCGTGCGCGCGCTGCCACTCGCGCTTTAAAAACGCCTTGCTCACGCCGATATTGATGAAATCCCACGGCAGGATCTCTTCCGTATCGCGCTCGCGCACCGTATAAAAGGCCGGATCGACGCCGGTATGTTCATATGCCTGCTCCCAGTATTCTCGGTGAAAGGTCTCCGTCCAGGCGTCGTAGAGCGCGCCGTTTTTGTAGGCGTCCAGAATAACGGCGCCCACGCGGCGGTCGCCGCGCGCCAGGAGACCTTCCAGCACAGTAACATCCGCCTCATGCCAGTTGTAGCGGATGCTCTTGTGATTTTTCTGTTTCTTCATCTCGTGGTTGACCGTCCGGGCGCTGCCGAGAAAGGCATCCTTCGTATACATCGGCGCCCACTGGAACGGTGTGAACGGCTTCGGCACAAAGAACGAGGTGCTGACCGTGATCTGGCACTTGCCGTTTCGCTGCTCCTTTGGAACTTCATAATAACGCTCGGCAATCTTTTCCGCAAGATGAGCGATCGCCCTGCGGTCGTCCTCCGTCTCCGTCGGCAGTCCGAGCATGAAGTACAGCTTGACCTTGTTCCAGCCTCCCTCGAATGCCTGTCCGGCGCCGCTTAAGATGACTTCCTCCGTCAGCCCCTTGTTGATAACATCGCGCAGGCGCTGGGAACCTGCCTCCGGCGCAAAGGTAAGACTGCTCTTGCGCACGTCCTGCACCTTGCTCATAACATCGAGCGAAAAGGCGTCGATGCGCAGCGAAGGCAGGGAAATATTGATGCCGCGCCGGCGGCACTCATCGATCAGATAGGTGACCAGCTCCTCCAGCCGGGAATAATCGCTGGAGCTTAAAGAACTGAGAGAAATCTCCTCGTGACCGGTGTTTTTCAGCATCGCCTCCGCTGTTTTTTTGAGCATTTCCACGTCGCGCTCTCTGGTCGGACGGTAAAGCATCCCCGCCTGGCAGAAACGGCAGCCCCGGATGCATCCTCTCTGGATCTCCAGCACGACCCGGTCCTGCGTCGCCTTGATAAAGGGCACCACCGGTGCCTGCGGATACACCGATTCCGTCACGTTCATGACGATCTGTTTTTCCACTGTCTCCGGCACCCCCGGCGTGTTCGGCGCAAACGAAGCAATGGTGCCGTCTTCCTTATAAGTGACATCGTAAAGGGACGGCACATAGATACCCGGCACCGAAGCCGCTGCGATCAGAAATTCCCGGCGGCTCTTTCCGGCGGCGCGGGATTC
>CABRSG010000358.1 GCA_902473545.1 uncultured Lachnospiraceae bacterium
GTTTGCGGAAAATGTGATGGAGAACATCCGCTACGGCAGACCGGACGCCACTGACGAGGAAGTGATCGCGGCGGCCAAGATGGCGAACGCTCACGAATTTATCATGGAGCTGCCGGACGGCTACGGGACGGATATTGGACAGCGGGGCGTGAAGCTCTCCGGTGGACAGAAACAGCGCCTGTCGATCGCGCGAGTATTTTTGAAAAATCCGCCCATACTTATTTTTGACGAGGCGACCTCCGCGCTCGATAATGAGAGCGAGAAGATCATCCAGGAATCCCTTGAAAAGCTGGCGAAGGGGCGCACCACGTTTGTGATCGCGCACCGGCTGACGACCATCCGCAATGCCGGAAAGATTCTCGTAATGACCGAGAAGGGCATTGAGGAGCAGGGAAGCCACGAGGAGCTGTTGGCAGAGGGCGGCATCTACAGCCGGCTGTACCGGATGTCGGAGGAGTAAGAAGGTTACTGTGAACGGAGTGAACAGTAGCCGGAAGGAGCAAAGGAAAAGGATAGAATGGACATTACATTTAAAAAAATAGAGTTAGAAGACCGGGATGTCATCAACGGCTATCTTGCGCTGCAGAAAACCCGGAGCTGCGAGATGACGTTTGCGAATATCTATCTCTGGTCAAGATTTTATAAGGTAGACTATGCGATCGTGGAGGATATGCTGATCTTCCGCGGCTCGGAGGACATTGTGTTTTTCGACTACCCGGTGGGAAGAGAGGAGGGCGTAAAGCCCGCTATGGACGCGCTGCTTGCATACTGCCGCGAGAGAGGGCAGAAATTTATCCTCGGGCTGGTGACGCCGGAGAAATTTGCGCGCCTGGAGGAGCTTTATCCGGGCATGTTTGAGATCACCTACGACCGTGACGCGGCGGATTACGTTTATGAGACGGAAAAGCTTGCAAATCTCTCCGGAAAAAAGTATCATGGAAAGAAAAACCATATTAACAAATTTGAGCGGCTGTATCCGGAGTGGAAGTATGAACCGATCAACGATTCCAATGTGGAGGACTGCTTTCAGATGGCGCTTGCATGGCGGCGCTTAAACGGCTGTGAGGAGGACGAGGAAAAATCGGCGGAGATGTGCGTCACCTTAAATTCGCTGCGTCTCTTTAAGGAGCTTGGCCTGCGCGGCGGACTGCTGCGCGTGAACGGCGAGGTGGTGGCGTTTTCCATCGGCGAGCCGGGCTGCGACGACACGATGGTCGTGCATATTGAAAAGGCATTTTC
The DNA here is from genome assembly GCA_902473545.1 of uncultured Lachnospiraceae bacterium. Classification (GTDB taxonomy): domain Bacteria; phylum Bacillota; class Clostridia; order Lachnospirales; family Lachnospiraceae; genus Marvinbryantia. Next base: position 1,240 of record CABRSG010000358.1, read on the forward strand.
CGGAGTGGATGGCGCATATCCTATGATAAACCGCGAGTTTGTGCGCCACGAGGCAGCAGGGTATACCTACGTAAATCGTGAGGAGGATCTGGGCGAGGAGGGGCTGCGCAGAGCGAAGCTTTCTTACCACCCGGCGTTCCTGGTTGAGAAGGGAACTGTTACTATCAAGGAGAGGTAAAAGACGATGATTTCAGAAAAAATGATACAGATGACGAAAAACAGCTCGGCGATCCGGGCGATGTTTGAGGAAGGAAAACAGTTGGCGGCGCAGTTCGGGGCGGAGAACGTCTACGATTTCAGTCTCGGCAACCCGAACGTCCCGGCGCCGTCGGAGGTAAAGACGGCGATCGGGGAGATTATCAATGAGGAAGATCCGCTGATGGTACACGGCTATATGAGCAATTCCGGCTATGAGGACGTGCGCGCGGCAATCGCGGCTTCCTTAAATAAGCGCTTTGGCACCGGCTTTTCCGAAGAAAATATTCTGATGACGGTGGGTGCAGCGGGCGGTCTGAATGTAATCTTTAAGACGCTCTTAAATCCGGGCGACGAGGTGCTCACTTTTGCGCCGTATTTTGGAGAGTATCGTTCGTATGTTTCCAACTACGAAGGCATTTTGAAAGCGGTGGAGCCGGATACTGCAACTTTTCAGCCGGATCTGGAAAAATTTGCGCAGATGATCACGCCGAAGACCAAGGCGGTGATCGTCAACACGCCCAACAATCCGACGGGCGTCGTTTATTCGGAGGAGACGATCGTGCGCATGGCGGAAATCCTCTGCGCCAAAGAAAAAGAATTCGGCATCAGTATCTATCTGATCTCCGACGAGCCGTACCGTGAGCTTGCGTATGACGGCGTTTTTGTGCCTTACCTTACGAAATATTATCACAACACCATCGTCGGGTATTCCTTCAGCAAATCGCTCTCCCTGCCGGGCGAGCGTATCGGCTATCTGGTGATCCCGGACGAGGCGGACGACAGCGCGCTCATCATCGGGGCGGCAAACGTGGCGAACCGTATCCTCGGATACGTCAACGCGCCGTCGCTGTTCCAGCGCGTGATCGCAAAATGCCTGGACGCGAAGGTGGACGTCGACTACTACAACCGCAACCGCGAAACACTCTACAGGGGACTTACAGAGGCGGGCTTCTCCTGCATCAAGCCGGAGGGTGCATTCTACCTGTTCGTAAAATCCCCGGTCGAGGACGAAAAAGCCTTCTGTGAGGCGGCGAAAAAATATCATCTGCTGCTCGTGCCG
>CABRSG010000359.1 GCA_902473545.1 uncultured Lachnospiraceae bacterium
TTTTGGAGCATTAGCTCAGTCGGTAGAGCACTTGACTTTTAATCAAGTTGTCCGGGGTTCGAATCCCCGATGCTTCATCCGAAAAGCATTGATGTAAAGTCGATGCTTTTTGTTTTATCCTGTAGAAAACTTCATATAATAAGAAACGATATGCGGATATGGCGGAATTGGCAGACGCGCAGGATTTAGGTTCCTGTGTCTTACGGCGTGCAGGTTCAAGTCCTGTTATCCGCATTTTTATTTCCGCGGGCAACGAGCCAGGCAGCCGCACTTGTGCGGATATTTGGGACTGCCGCGAGGGTTTGCGTTTGCAGGGCACGAGGATAGAAAAATCTGCCTTGCACACCACTATATATTGTGGTATGATAAGCTGGCATCGACAAAATATGGAGGAATTTGAAATGACAACAGAAGAGTGGCTTGGACAGGGGAATCATCTTGGAACGGACATCTGGGAGCGCAAATACCGCAGCGACGGCGAGGACTTTGAAGCGTGGATCGCGCGTATCAGCGGCGGCAATGAGGAGAGCGTGCAGTATATAAAGGAAAAGAAATTCCTTTTTGGCGGAAGAATTTTATCCAATCGCGGATTGGATCAGAAGAACCGCAAGGTGACGTATTCCAATTGTTACGTGATCACACCGCCGAAGGATGAAATTGAAGATATTTTTGAATGTGCAAAGAAGCTTGCGCGCACGTACAGCTACGGCGGCGGCTGCGGAATCGACATTTCCGGGCTGGCTCCGCGCGGCGCGCGCATCCACAACGCGGCGAAGGAGACAAGCGGCGCCGTCTCTTTTATGGAATTGTATTCGATGGTCACAGCGCTGATCGGCCAGAACGGCAGACGCGGCGCGCTGATGATCTCCATCGACAGCTCACATCCCGATGTAGAGGAGTTTATCGATCTGAAAACAGATCTGGAGAAGGTCACAAAGGCAAATATTTCCGTCCGTCTCCATGACGATTTTATGAAAGCGGTAAAGGAAAATGAGGAATACCGTCTGCATTTCACGCGGGAGGCCACCGGAGAGGTGGTCGAGCGTACCGTGCAGGCGAAGGAGCTGTTTCATAAGATCGCGCTGACAAACTGGGATTACGCCGAGCCGGGGGCGCTTTTCTGGGACCGCATTTCGAGCTGGAATCTTCTCAGCAATACGAAGGATTTCAGTTACGCGGGCGTCAATCCCTGCGCAGAGGAGCCGCTTCCGGCGGGAGGAAGCTGTCTGCTCGGCAGCATCAACCTCTCGGAGTTCGTGCAGCATCCGTTTACGGAGACGGCGTCCTTCGATATGGACGGTTTCCGCAAATGCGTGCAGGCGTCTGTGCGCGCTTTAAACGAAGTGCTGGAGGAGGGACTTCCGCTTCATCCGCTTGCGGAGCAGCGCGAGAGCGTGGAAAAATGGCGGCAGATCGGTCTTGGCATCATGGGACTGGCGGACGCACTCCTAAAGCTGGGGTTGACCTACGGCGAAGAGGACGCGGTGGAAATGTGCGATAGGATCGGCTTTGCGATGGCGGACGCGGCGATCGCTACCTCGGCAATGCTGGCAAAAGAGCAGGGCGCATTTCCGGCATGCAATACCGGGGAGATTATGGAAACACCGTTTTTCCAGGCAAATACATCGGAGAAAACACAGGAGCTTGTGCGCAAGTACGGGCTGCGCAACTCGCAGCTTCTGACGATTGCTCCGACGGGCACGCTGTCGACTATGCTTGGCATTTCCGGCGGTATCGAGCCAGTATATGCAAACTCCTATCAGCGAAAGACGGAGTCCCTGCACGGAACCGACGTTTACTATAAGGTTTACACGAAAATTGTGGAAGAATATATGAAGCAGCACGGCATTACAGACGAAAATGCGCTTCCGGGATACTTTGTGACGGCGATGATGCTCGATTATCATCAGCGCATTGAGATGCAGTCCGTCTGGCAGAAGCACATCGACGCATCCATCAGCTCGACGGTAAACGTGCCGAACAGCTTTACCGTGGAAGAGACGGAGAGCCTTTATCTTTACGCTTACGAGCGCGGCCTGAAGGGCATCACGATCTACCGCGACGGCTGCAAGCGCACCGGCGTGCTGACGGTGACGGACAAAAAGAAGGTAGTTGCAGGCGAGGGGCTGGAGCGAGGTGAGATCATCCTGGTGACAGACGATGTGGTTGGAAAGAAGCGCAAGCTGATCACGGGCTGCGGAAGCCTGCACTGTATTGCGCTGTTCGATCCGCATACGGGCGCGCTGCTGGAGACGTACCTCAGCAAGGGTTCGACCGGCGGCTGCAACAATTTCATGGTCGGGCTGTCCCGCATGATCTCCATCAGTGCGCGCGGCGGCATCGACATTGAGACGATCGTGGATCAGCTCAATTCCAGCGGTTCCTGTCCGTCCTACACGGCGCGCCGCGTAACGCGCAAGGATACCAGCAAGGGGGCGTGCTGTCCGATGGCGGTCGGCAATGCCCTGATGGATATGTATAAGGAAATGCAGGCGG
>CABRSG010000360.1 GCA_902473545.1 uncultured Lachnospiraceae bacterium
CACGCTTCTTCCGCCCATCAGCCCCTGCACATACTCTGTATTTCCAAACAGAAGCACCAGCGACGACATGAAAAATACCGTGTTCAAAAATGCCGAGCAGAAGCCCGTCACGGCACACGCCACATAAATATTAAGATGCCTGCGAACAAAGCTGAAGATGTAACCGAGCAAAAAACCGTCGAGCAGACGGGGAACAAAACGCTGGATAAAAGCAAGTACCGGGTTGATAGCAAACAGCGCTACGCCCATCTGACTCACCCCGCCGATGCCGATGCACTGCAGAAAGCTGGTAAGGCCGAACACTCCGCCTGCAATCGCGCCGCCGACAGGCCCAAGCACGATCGCGCTGATCGCGACCGGAATGACGTTAAACGTGATCGCCAGCGGTCCGACGTTCAGATAACCGAGCGGCGTAAACGCCATCAATAAGAGAAGTGCGGTCATAAGACCGAGAAGAGTAAGCTGCGTTGTTGAAAATTTTCTGTTCATGATTTTCCTCCTTGTTATCGCTCCAAATGGATACAATACGGTGATGGAACTGCGGGTATTCTTTTTTATTTACCCGCATCCTTTGGTTTACGGGTTTCCTTATTTCTGCAAAGCGATGATCCTGTCCAGAATGCGCGCGGCTGTCTCCTCCTTGCTGAGCAGCGGGAGTGAAATCTCCTCATTCCGGGTAATCATCGTCACGACATTGGTATCTGTCCCAAATCCTGCGCCCTCAGTCTTTATACTGTTGGCAACGATCATGTCCAGATTCTTTTTCGTGAGCTTTTCCTTTGCATTTTGCAGCACATTCTGCGTCTCCATGGCAAACCCGCAGAGGAATTGTCCGCTCTGCTTATGTCCCCCAAGGTATTTCAGAATATCCTGCGTGCGCTCCAGCGCGATGGAAAGATTATTGTCTGATTTTTTCACCTTTTCCGTACTTACCTCGGCCGGACGATAATCCGCCACCGCCGCCGCCTTGATAATGATGTCCTGACTGGATGCCAGAGAGGTCACTCTGTCGAACATCTCCTGTGCGGTCGTAACCGGAACGGTTTTTACAGACAACGGAACCTTCAGCGCCGTTTTTCCGGTGACGAGCGTCACCTCGGCTCCGCGGAGCATGGCGTTTTCGGCGAGCGCATAGCCCATTTTGCCGGTGGAATGATTCGTGATATAGCGCACCGGATCGATCGCCTCCTGCGTCGGTCCCGCCGTCACCAGAATCCGTTTGCCCCTCAGATCTTTCGGGCAGGCAATTTCCCTCTTAATATACGAAAGAAGCTCCTCCGGCTCCGGCATTTTCCCGGCGCCTGTGTCGCCGCATGCCAGATAACCGTTCGCCGGCTGGATAACCTCCCAGCCGTACCTTTCCAGAATCTTCAGATTGTCCTGCACGACCGGATTCTCGAACATATTCGTGTTCATCGCCGGTGCAATGATCTTCGGGCATTTACACGCCAGCGCCGTCGTCGTCAGCATATCGTCCGCTATGCCGTGCGCCAGCTTGCCGATCACATTCGCCGATGCCGGAGCTACCAGCAGAATGTCCGCCTTCTTCGCAAGCGAAACGTGCTCCACCTGAAACTGAAAATTCCGGTCGAAGGTGTCTACCAGACACTTATTTCCCACCAGACTTTCAAACGTGATCGGAGTGATGAAATTACATGCATTCTTTGTCATTAAAACGTGAACGTCCGCGTGAAGCTTCTTCAGGGCACTCGCCAGATACGCGATCTTGTAGGCTGCAATGCTCCCTGTCACTCCAAGCAGTACCGTTTTTCCCTTCAGCATCTCTTTCTTCCTCCTTCCTGCCGCGTCAGATGTATTATAAGCTTTTTGCATGGGGATTGCAAGGGAAAAAGAAGGTCGCTGCTTTTTCTATCATCTGCAGTCTCTCTGTAAGTTCTTTTCGGCGCCCGGCAATTTTTTCCCCGTCCCGTCCCTGCAGACTATCAAGAATTTCCAGGCAGGTCTTTTCTTCCTTCCGCAGAAATTCCTGCAGCGCCGGATTTTTCTGCCGGATGAGAAATCTTCCGAAGCAGTATTCGTAATCTTCCCAGGGGGCTGTCTTTGGATTCTTCACGCGCTCCGCCCGCATCATCGGGTAAAACTTTCCATCGTCCTTTACCATATCCTCGTCGGTAATGACCAGTCCCTCCGCATGCAGAAAGCGGCGCACGCTCTCGATCTCGGACTGCGGCTGCAGAACAAAAACATCGGTTTGGGCAAGCTGCGCCCTTCCCTCCGAGAGAATTTTTATGGTAAGCGGACCGCCCATCCCGGCGATCACCACACAGTCCGCCTCTCCTGGCAGCAGCTCCTGCGCCCCGTCCGAGAGCCTGGTGATGATCTTCTCTTCCAGATGCTGCCGGCGGATGTGTTCCTGCGCCCGCAAAAGAGGCCCGCGGTTGACGTCCATTGCCACCGCATACTCCAGGCTCTCCTGCTGCGCGAGGAAAATCGGCAGATAGCCGGGATCTGTTCCGCTATCTGCCAGCC
>CABRSG010000361.1 GCA_902473545.1 uncultured Lachnospiraceae bacterium
GCTGATCGCTTATGGCGGCGCAGTGCAGTATGCTGCCTATGTTCTGCCTGTAGTGATTTTGGCAGCGGGAAAGCTGATCGCCCGCCGTCTGACACCGTAATATAACTTTATTTTGTGATTTTTGGGAGCTGTTTTTACGCAGCTCTCATTTTTTTTTGAAAAATCTGCTTCCCGGGTGAGAGTTTTTCCGGATTTTTGTACCTATATAAGTGAAAGACCCTTAAGCTGAGTGTTCAGAAAGGAGGTTTTGTGTGCATGTACGATACACAAAAGCGTGTTGCGCTGGCAAAAGAGCGGATAGTGGAATCTCGCCGCCGACAGGCGCGGCGAAGCATTCGCAGTCTGTCGGCACTGTGCGCTCTGCTGTTTTTGTCTCTTCTGGGAACGGTAGGGACGGTGCAGAGCCAGCCGATGGATGCCGCGGGAATGTACGGGGCGATCCTGCTGCATGAGGGTGTGGGCGGATATGTGCTGGAAGCGGTCATTTCCTTTACCGCGGCAGTTGTGCTCACTGCTTTCTATATCAAGTTCAGAAAAAGGAAACAGATACCATAGAAATGGGGGAAAATCAATGAGAAAGCCAGAAAAACAAAAGAAACAAAGAGAACGGATCTATGCGGCACTGCTCTGCATCTGTACGATGCTTTCTTTAGTTTCTGTGCCTGTATTGGCAGCAGAAATGAGAAAAGGAGCGGGCAGCCATGAACATACCCGGGAGTGTTATACGTGGATGGAAAAATGTGTCCATGAGCATACGCCGGAATGTTATCCGCAGAAGGAGATAACGGGATCTGCAGCCACCTCATCTGACGCGGTGGAGGCCACCGAGTGCCGCCATGTATGCAGTGAGGAAAGCGGCTGCATCACAAAAGAATTAAATTGTCAATATGACAGCGAAAGAAATCCAATCACAGCGAAAGCGCTTATGAAAAATAAAGCAATCGCAACCCGGTCCAATGCGCGGAAAGTCTCTTCTATCTATCGCGCACAGGAAATGATCGATGCTTTGCCGGACGTAACGGATATCAATAACGATAACATCGAGGAGGTAAGGCTTCAGTTTAAGGCTGTTGAGGACGCAATGATACAGCTTTCCGTTGAGGACTCGGTCGTACTTGATATCGCTCGCTATCTGAAGGTTGCCGCGGTGCTGTATGGACCGTTTCCTGACATCCAGAATCCTATCCTCGGCACAGATATTAAATGGACGATCAGCAGAGACAATAAGACCATTACGATATCCGGTAAAGGGGAAATGCCTGATTTCGACAATACTAGTTCCGGTAAAAGGTGTCCCTGGGAGGACAAAAAGTCTGAGATTGACAAGGTGGTCATAGAGGAAGGAGTGACAACGATTGGACAACATGCATTTAGTAAATGCATAAGACTCAGTGAGGTGCAAATTCCAAAAACAGTCACAACAATAGGGAGTTCCGCTTTTTATGACTGTAACACCCTCAGGCAGATTGATATTCCAAATAGTGTCAAAAAGGTGATGCCCTTCGCGTTTCATAAATGCCCGCAACTTGGGCAAGTTCACACCCATTGGAAAGATCCGGATGAAGCAGAGTTGTCATTGGCATTTTATCTGCCTTATCTGCCCGATGAATCATGGCCTGAGAATCTGACGATATATGTTCCTGACGCGTATAAAGACAAATTTGCAGCTGCATGGAAAAAATGGAAGGTAAAGGGCGAAACTTACACGGTCTCTTTTGATGGAGACGGAGCACCGGGATATATGGAGTCAGTTGAAGGCATATCCGGGAATTATGTTCTTCCGGAGTCTGGTTTTACATATCAATCAGCGATCCTTGATCACTGGGCGCTGGACAATCCTGATGGAAAGAAAGCGGGATGCCCGGGAGAGACCTTTCCTGTTACGGAGAATGTGGTGCTTTATGCCAGCTGGAGACTTGCGGTGTGTATTCACGCATGGGGCGAATGGCAGAGCGATGCCGGCAAACATTGGAAGAAATGCTCAAACTGTAATGTCATCGGTGAAGAATCAACACATAAGTGGGATAGCGGCGAAGTGACAATACAGCCTACCTGTACAACCGCAGGTCAGAAAACCTATACCTGCACAGTCTGCTCCACAACAAAATCAGAAACGATGGATGCGCTGAGTCATGATTTCAATGTGCAGCAGCATAATGAAATCCAGCACTGGAAGAAATGTTCCCACTGTGAGGCAGAGGATGTCAGGGAAGATCACTCCGGCGGAACAGCCACCTGCAAAGACCAGGCGGTGTGTTCTGTCTGCGGCGCGGCTTATGGGGAGCTGAATCCAGATCACCACACGGGCGGCACCGAGGTGCGCGGCAGAGTTGAGGCCACTGCCAGCGCGGATGGCTATACGGGGGACACCTATTGTAAGGGCTGTGGTATCAGAATTGCGGCAGGACAGGTGGTACCGAAGGATCCGGCGTCCCCGACGACCCCGACAACCCCGACGACACCGACGACCCCGACGACACCGACGACC
>CABRSG010000362.1 GCA_902473545.1 uncultured Lachnospiraceae bacterium
TAAAAGTTGCAGTGTTTTGAGATTAAAATAAAAAAGATGATCTGGTGGAATAATGGCATAAAAATGTGAACCACATATTTTTGAAAGAAGGCAGGAAATATTATGAACTTTTATCGCAAGAACTCCACCAGGTTTTAGTAAATTATAGCAATGACGTACAGTTTCAACAGGATTATTTGAATGATCGAGTGCATCCTGAATTGTAATATAGTCAAAATTATTTGAAGGGAATGAAACAGTTTTCAAATCTCCCTGAAAAATGTGTGTGCATCTCGTTTTTGCTATTTCAACTTGAATTGGATCTAATTCAACTCCATATGTTTCCCAGTCTGGAAAAAAATTAAAGAATGCACCATTTGCACAGCCAAGATCAAGTAAACGGGGAGTTCTCTCTCTCTCTCTCTCTCTCTCTCTCTCGGTCACATATCGCCAGTAGTAAGAGATAAATAATCAATAAATTCAATAAATTATCTTCAAGATTTTTATCCCAAAAATCCATTTTGGATAAGTTTTGGATAAGCATCTTGCAGAAATAGATTTCACTGGCTATCCTGCTTTCATGCAAAGCACAACTAGCCGAAAATACATAAAAACCAAGTTCGAGGGCGTTTTCTGCCGCGAGTCCGCCAAGCGTGATCCGCGCACAGGCAAGCCCGATCTCATCTATGCCTTCTGGTACGCTGACCACGAAGGCAAAGGCCACTGGAAAACCGTCGGCAGACACAGTAAAGGCATACGCCCATCCACAGCCAGAAAAGAGCGGGCAAAATTCCTTGCCGAGTTTGAGGCCACCGGCGTCAATCCCATTGAACGGGATAAAATCACCATCGGGGAGATCGTTGATGCCTACCTTGCCTGGGGCAGAAGCGAAGGAAAGTATGTTGACCAGCATTATAGCCAATACAGCGCCCATCTCAAGGCCAAAATTCATGCTCTCCCTGTCGTTGAACTGAACCCGAATCTGCTTTCCAATCTCAAGGCGCAGCTCCTGAAAACGCCTACCGGGAATACAAAGCGGAAAAAGGGCGCAGGAAGTTCCAACCCCGGAACAGGGAAGCGGAAAACACTGGCCGGGCAGACCGTGAACAATATCTTCTCGTTCATGCGTTCCGCCATAAACCGTGCCATCGCCACCGGCGTATGGAATGGGGTCAATCCGCTGTCCACCAAGGGCGGCACATGGAAGATGGTCAAGGCCAACAATGAAAGATTGCGCTTCCTGACCAAAGAAGAGGCTAAGGCTCTTCTGGACGATCTCGAAAAGCGTCATCCGCAGTTGCACGACATGGCCTTGCTCTCGTTGCGAACGGGCCTCCGGCCCACGGAGATTTTCAAGCTGCGTGGGCAGGACGTGGATGCCAACGCCTGCGGCCTTTATATCATTCAGAAAGGGGGAAAACGTGTCTTCGTCCGTGTACCGGAAGATATGATCCGGATGCTTCAGGCGTACAGGCGCAAGCCAGTGGAACCCATCTTCCAGCAGCCCCGCAAAAAGGTGGCGTTTGAGAAAACGCCCGCCTGCTTCCAGACCGCCGTCAGAAAGCTCGGACTGGCTCCGAAAGACGGTGACAGCTTGTACGCAGTCACCCTGCATACCATGAGGCATACTTTTGCCTCCTGGCTGGCGCAGTCCGGCAAGGTCACGCTCATGGAGTTGCAAAAACTCATGCGCCACAAGAATATCACCATGACGATGAGGTATGCTCATCTGTTCCCCGGACAGGAAAACGAAAAGCTCTCCATCATAGGGGATATGCTGGCCTGAAAAATCCATCATCTTGATTCCGAAGTTTGGATACGTCCAGAGGCAATATACTTTTCCAGTACAGCGCGTTCATAGAAGACGCGCCTGCCAAAGGTCGTATAGGCTGGGCCGATACCTTCCTGACGCCAGTAGGCGAGCGTTTTTTGGCGAATGCCAAACTCCCTTTCCACATCCTTGGGAGCAAGCAACTTTTGAGGAGGGCCGTTAGAAGTATTTCGGGTATTCTCATAAACGGCGAGTTGCACGGCTTCCGTAATAAGGGGAAATAGTTCTTCCGGCGTGGAAATGATAATAGTACGTCCGTCAGCTTCCATGAAACATCCTTGAGAATATTACTCAGCGTATGTCCCGTAATATTTTGCAACCAATTCCAGTATGGAATTACATCCATTTGCCATGAGCATTTTTTCTCTATGCCGCCGGACGCCACTTCGTGTGATTTTCAGGCAGTTGGCGATTTCTGTGGTACTGAATCCGCCGAGAGACAGTCGAAATACTTCCGCTCCGCGAGGTGTAAGTTTTATGGGGTACTTGGGGTAATCCATCATATCCCCGATACAACGCATGATTTCTATCGTAGTATGCACAGAAAACTTTTTGCGGATACGAGAAAGATGCAGGTGTATAAGTTTGTGTGATGTGTACAGTTCATGAGAAATTTTTTTTTGGTGTTGTACCTTTCATCAGTAGATTGACAAC
>CABRSG010000363.1 GCA_902473545.1 uncultured Lachnospiraceae bacterium
CCGCCACTGTATGGCCAAAGTTCGATTTTCCCCGCCAATCATCCCCCAAGTACGCCGCAGATACGTTCATAGGCGAGGGATATCTCCGGCATCATGCCGACAGCCTCCTCCCACTCTCCGGCCCGGATATGGCGTTCCTGCCGAATCACAAGCTCCTGCATGGCCTCACAGCCGAGAGTGCCGCATACGCTCTTCAGCGTATGCGCCGCCATTGCCGCCGTCTCCCGATCGTTCGCGGCAATGGCGGTCCGCAGCGTGGCATAGCTCTTTTCATCCAGAAACTTCTGCCAATAGCGTTCCGCCATTGCTTCATTTCCCATAAAACGCTCAAGGGCGCTGTTCACATTAACGCCGCCTGCCTCAAGTTTCGTCTTTCTTGCCTGATCCATACCTTCCAACCTCACTCGTGCACCTGCTCCGAACTACTGCTGTAAATATTGCGAAGCCTGCCCTCAATATCCTGAAAACATGCCAGTATCTCCGGGTTGAATACTCCGCATTCTCCTCCGACAATCATGGCAAGAGCCTTTTCAAAGCTGAAGGCCTTCTTGTAGCAGCGAGGACTGACCAGCGCGTCATACACGTCGGCAATGGAAACTATCTGCGCCCACAGAGGAATGTCGTCCCCTGTGCGGCCTTCCGGATACCCCCGTCCGTCCCACCTTTCGTGATGAAATTTGGCAATATCGCAGGCATATGTGAAAAACGGCAGCTCCCGCATCTGCGGAATCCTCTCCAGAAGCTGCGCCCCTTGTGTAGTGTGCGTCTTCATGATTTCAAATTCTTCAGGAGTAAGGCGGCCGGGCTTGTTCAATATGGCGTCGGGAATGGAAATTTTTCCCACGTCATGCATAATCGCGGCCAAGGAAACATGTTCTCTTTTTTCCGCAGAAAACTCTCTGCACAAAGGAGAATTTTCAAGAAACATTCTGGTAATGTCATATATTCTCCGAACATGCTCACCTGATTCTCCACTTCGGAATTCAATAGCTGTTGAAAGTGATTCTATCATCCCCATATTCAGCTTTAAAATTCTTTTTGCCTGTTCCAAAAGCTGATCTCTCTGCTGATCTACTACACCTGAAAGTCGTTTACGCGCAGTAAACAGTTCAATAACAGAATTTACTCTGCGCTGTACAATATATGGTGAAACAGGCTTGGAGATGACATCCATTACCCCGTATTCATATGCTCTTTTAATAATTTGGCCATCTGTTGCGCCTGTAATGAGAAATACAGGAATATGATTAATGATTCCGTCCTTGCTGAATTTTTCAAGTACCTCGATTCCTCCCATCACAGGCATGATCACATCCAGAAGAACCGCACATATTCGTGACCCGTATTCATGGATCTTATCAAGACACTCTTTTCCATTTTGAGCCGTTTCAATGGCATAAGATGCGGAAAAAATATTTCCAAGTACATCACGATTTATCTCATCGTCATCAACGATAAGAATTGTATCAGGAACGCATGTCTCGCGTATGAATGAGTATTCCATAATCATAAAAATTAATGTAGAAAAATGTATAGTTACACATCATCAATATTGCGTCTTTATAAACGCAAGAAGCTATCCGAACAAATTATTTCCGTTCATACATGAAATACTACATGAAACAAATCCTTTTTTTAAGAATTTCAAACAATTCCACCATACTCTGCATCAGACAGATACAATTTTCAATAACTCTTGACAAGCTGTATCTGATGTTACCGATTGCAAAATAAAAATATAAATTTTGATAATGTCTCCATGCAATAAATACGGGAAAGGGCTGAAGAACAGCCTCGCCTCCCCTCATACTCATGGCCGTTTCCTGAGCCAGAACGATATCCTGCCGTAATCACACGTATATTTTTCGAAATTCATGAAACACAAATCAAAACCGCCTTTTCATGTCAAGAATGCATGAAAAGGCGGTTTTCCCGCATGGTGCGCAGGTTCTGCCATTACTGAAATGTCGGTGCGGGAAAGCTCACGCGCACCGTTGTCCCCTTCCCTTCCTCACTTTCAAGTTCGATATGCGCATGGTGCAGTTCCGCGATATGTCTCACTATGGAAAGCCCAAGCCCTGAACCTTCCGCTTCACGTGATCGGCTCCTGTCAACCCGGAAGAACCGCTCAAAAACACGCTCGCGCAGATCGGCCGGGATACCAACTCCGGTGTCGGCAACCTCCAGCACGACTGTGCTGTCGCCCTCACCGTAAATGTATACCCGTATATTGACCTCGCCTCCTTCCCGGTTGTATTTGACGGCGTTTTCACACAAATTGAACATCATTTCTTCCAGCATGGGACGCAGGCCCAAAACCGGGGCAGCCTCACCGGAGGCATGAAGCCTGATGTTCCGGAGGCGCGCCGCATTTTCCAGACGGGCAAGACAGAAGCGGGAAAGCTCCAGCAAATCGACCGGCCCGCTTTCATTCGGGGAGGCCCCCACGGACAGAGCCT
>CABRSG010000364.1 GCA_902473545.1 uncultured Lachnospiraceae bacterium
CCGGTGCTGCCACAGGCGCTGCCGGAGCCGGAGCTGCCTTCGGGGCCGGAGCGGCATTTTTCTTCGCCATAGATTCCTCTAATTTTCCGATATGCTTAAACTGACCGATAAGGAAGCTTAAGAACAGCAGTACAAGGAATACGATACCGATACCCATCACAGTGTTCAACGCCGCTTCCTGCATCGTTTTGCCGAGTGAACTGTTCTGCTCTGCAAACGTAATGGAATCCGGTGTAAGGGTGTCTCTGTCGAGCACAGTCGTTACCAGACCTTCCCCGTTCGCAAAATCACAGGTAGACTCAATGGTAATGGTGCTGTCATCAACGGAAATATCGTGCTCCTTTGCCGCTACAAAAGCGCCAAGCCCGTCTCTCACTGACAGCCAGGACTCTACCGCTGCCACGGAATATTCCGGCGGTACGCTCAGAATAGAGGACGGATTCACAATCTCTTCCATCTCTGCGTCGGACATGGTCGTGATCAGATTGATCGTCTCAGACGCATAATCTGCCAGCGTCGCACTGTCGCTGCTGCTCACTCCCTCGTCTGCAGTCACCGTTGCCGCGGATGCCTCCGCTTCAGCCTGCACTTCCGTCACTGCCTCTGTCTCCTCCGCATAGACCGGAGCTGCCGCAAGCGCAAGCATTGCTGCTGCAGACAGAGAAACAACTAATCCTTTAAATTTTCTCATATCATTCACCTCGCTTAAACCGTGCCATGTTTTTTCGCCGGACGGTCTTCTCTTTTTGTGAATAACATTTCAAATGCACCAATCACATATTTTCTGGTGTCGCACGCATCAATGATCGCGTCAACATAACCTCTCTTTGCAGCGGATGCCGCACTGGTCTGCAGCGCTGCGTACTCTGCTGCCTTTTCATTCATCGTCGCCGCATCAGCATCTGCATACATGATCTTTGCAGCGAGCTTAGCATCCATCGTTCCGATTTCAGCCGTCGGCCATGCATAGGTCATGTCTGCACCGATTGCCTTGCTGTTCATTGCAACGTAAGCGCTTCCGTAAGCTGCACCGATGACAACGTTTACCTTCGGAACGGTTGCGCTTGCAAATGCATATGTAAGCTTTGCCACTGCCTTTGCGATGCCTCTCTCAGAGTGCATGTTTGCCTTGAAGCCCTTCACATTGGTGAGGGAAAGCACCGGAATACCGAATGCATCGCAGAACTGTACAAACTCTGCTGCCTTCACTGCGCCCTTCTTTGTCAGAACAGCATCGAAAGCATCGGTCTTGTTGCCCTCTGCGTCATATACTTCTGTGCGGTTTGCAACAGCGCCGACCGTCTGTCCGTTCAGACGCAGGAAACCGGTTACCATTTCTTTTGCATACGCTGCCTTTGTCTCAACAAAAACATTGTCGTCTGCAATCTGTCCGAGAAGGATAGAAGTATCCCCCGCACAATTCGCCAGGTCTGCGCAGACGCGGTTAAGGTCATCGGAACATTCTTCGTAGGACATATCATCCTCGTTGTTCGCCGGAAGCATGCCGACAAGCTGGCGGATGCCTGCGAGCACATCACTCTCGCTGCCAACAAAGTCTACCAGCCCTGCTTCCTCACTCTGGAATTTTGCAGATGCCGTATCACATTTTTCTTTTGTATTGCCGTCAAGCGCATTCGGAGAATTTACAAATAATTTTGCATTTTTCTCTTCCATGAATGTAAAATCGGTAAGCCCCGGAACGATCGCCAGACCGCCGCCGCAGGTACCAAATACTGCTGTGATCTGCGGGATCACACCAGAAGCAAGCGCCTGCTTCTCGTAGATCGCGCCGAAAGCGTTCAGTGCATCCGTCGCCTCCTGGAGACGAAGCCCTGCACAGTCGATCAGTCCGATGACCGGTGCGCCCATCTTCATTGCGAGGTCGTAGATGCCTGTGATCTTCTTTGCGTGCATCTCTCCGATTGTGCCGCCGAGAACAGAAGCATCCTGGCTGTATACATATACCAGACTGCCGTCGATCACGCCGTATCCGGTAATGACACCGTCCGCCGGAGTGTCCGCCTTTGCCATGTTGAAATCTGTGTTTCTGGCAGTAATACTTCCACCGATTTCAACAAAACTGTTCTCATCAAGCAAAGCTGCGATTCTTTTGCCTGCTAAGGTTTGTGCTGTGTTACTCATTTTTCAGCCCTCCATTTTCTATATTAGATAAATTGAAACCAATTATCTGCCGTTTATCATTGTACTTGATTTCGAACACAAAGGCAAGACCTTTGTCGTCATTTTGACAAACTTTTTTTCGATTCTACAATATGTAGCTTTTCCACACCCAGAGGAGCCAGTCTTCGAAGTATTTTGACGAAACGCTGCCCGTGGTGAGGATCGGATATTCCTCTAAAAGCTGTTCGCCGAGGTAATAGCTGATCTTTCCGACCACCGCGCCCTTTTCTACCGGAGCCGTCAGACTTTTCCTGATCGTCAGACGGCTG
>CABRSG010000365.1 GCA_902473545.1 uncultured Lachnospiraceae bacterium
CTCCGTAGAGCACAGCTACCACGCCAAGAAGTGCTGCCGCCGTCCCGGCATATCTCCCAAAACGCTTTTGGGCCTCACCCGGGGCGAGCTGCCGCAAATTTATCAGCTCATAAATCACAATCCCCAGCATCAGAAACGCTTCCGCAAAAAACTGCGGCAGGCGATACATTGCGCCAAAGCCCGCAAGCACAATCCCGCAGACGGCGCTGCGCTTCCTTATTCTTTCCCCGGTCACGGCGTCCAGCAGCAAAACCATCCCTGCCGCAGACACGATACCGGCCGTCTTTGTATACTGCAGCCGGATATACCCCTCAAAAGCAAACAAAAGCAGTACCGCAGCAAAGATCCAGCCGGAGGGATGCTTCCGAAAACGGCGAATTTGTACATACGTCACTGCCGAGAAAGCACAAAACAGAGCAGCATACTGCAGCAGCGCATACCACGGAACAGCGTCTGTGACCCGGTAAAGACATGTGAGCAGCAGACCGATCAGATAATTCACATAAATCATATGCGCATCATACGTCCCCTTCACGCCGTTTACGATAGCGCAGAGTCCCATATCGTCATTCGTCTCATATGCCGGCGAAAAAAGCAGCAAAAGCACCGCAAGAAGGCATGTATTTACGCACACGCAAAACCATGCCTTCTCACAATGCCTCTGTATCCATTCTGTTATTTTTTTCATCGTTTCCCCCAATGCCAGTTATTCCCTATCCTCCGCCTTTTCTTCCGCCTCATACGTCCGGTCGCTGATAATGTAGCGCGGCCTTGCCTTGGTCTCCAGATAGATTTTTCCGATATATTCCCCGATCACTCCGGTGCAGATAAGCTGGATGCCGCACACAAAGCAGACAATCGCACAGGTGCTCGCCCAGCCCTGCACGGTTTTTCCGGCAAAAAACTGCGCCACGATCCATATGATCATCAAAAAGCTGAGGACGGAAACCGCAAAGCCCATCGTGGAAATCAGGCGAATCGGTTTTACGCTCAGGCTGGTAATGCCGTCCATCGCCAGCGAGAGCATCTTCGACAACGGATAATGGCTCTCTCCGGCCAGCCGCTCACTGCGCTCGTAGTAAACTTCCGTGCTCTTAAAGCCCACCAGCGGTACCAGTCCGCGCAGGAAAATATTTACCTCTTTAAACCCGGCCATCTCGTCCAGAACAAGACTGGAGATCAGGCGATAATCAGCGTGATTGTAGACCACCTCCGCCCCCATCCAGTTGAGCAGACGATAAAAAAGCTGCGCTGTGTATTTTTTAAAAAGGGTATCTGTGTCGCGCCTGCTGCGCACTCCGTACACCACCTCAAACCCCTCCAGATACTTTGTCACCATCTCATCCATGGCGTTAATATCATCCTGCCCGTCACAGTCGATGGAGATCGTGATGTCACAGCGGCTGCGCGCCTCCATCAGCCCCGCAAGCACAGCGTTCTGATGGCCGCGGTTCCGGCTCTGCGAAATGCCCATATAGCGTACGTCTTTTTCCGCCAGATCACAGATAATCCTCCAGGTATTGTCCCGGCTTCCGTCGTCCACAAACAGAATCCGGCTCGCATCACTGATCATGCCCTTTTCCGTCAGCGCACGAATCTTTTCCAGAAACGCCGGCGCCGTGAGCGGCAGCACCGTTTCCTCGTTGTAGCATGGAACTATAATGTATAAAACAGGCGTTTTTCTCATATTGCCCCCTCTTTGGCAAAGCCACACTTTCCTTCGTTTATTATAGG
Organism: uncultured Lachnospiraceae bacterium; assembly: GCA_902473545.1. Lineage (GTDB taxonomy): Bacteria > Bacillota > Clostridia > Lachnospirales > Lachnospiraceae > Marvinbryantia. The sequence continues at coordinate 1,735 of CABRSG010000365.1, forward strand.
GCAGAAACCGCCCCCTGTCAACACAGGCAAAAACTGCAGAGCCGCGTGAACCCACACTGCACTGCAGTTTTCTTTTTTAAACCTGTGTCAGAATATAATTGTATATTTTTTTGTAAGTAGCTGCCGTATAATGAAGCCCGTCCACCGTTTCAAACTTGTTTTTGGTGAGGTAGGTGTTGCAGTCTATGTACTGGTTCGGGAACGCTTTCTTCAGCGCGGTGTTGAATTTCTTGATCCAGGACTGCAGCTCTGAACAGGAGAACCATCCCCAATCATATTTTTTGTCAATCGGGTTGATCGACATAAAATAAAACTTTGCCTTCGGATAGCTCTGCATCAGCTTTTTGTAGCGCGTAATATAAAGGTTATAATTCGCCACGTCGTTAATGCCCAGATTAAACACTACCGTCGCCGTCGGGTTTGCTTTCAGCTTTTTCTTCAGTGCAGCCTCTCCGGTGCTCAAAAACCAGTCGTAGCCCTCTCCCGCCTTGGCAATGCACTTGCTGCTGATGCCAACGGCGCTTCCCAGACCAACCGTTCTGGAATCGCCCACAAAGATATCTACCTTTCCGGTCTTTGCAGTCGTACCCTTACCGGCATTCGCCTGCGTCTTGTCGCTCGTAACGCCGGCAACCGCAGTCGTCCTTACACCGTTTGCATTGACATAATATTTTCCGATGGTCTTGTTGACCGCCATGGTTCCGT
>CABRSG010000366.1 GCA_902473545.1 uncultured Lachnospiraceae bacterium
TGAGGTGACACCGCAGCATTTTTCGCTGACGGAGGAGATTGTGCTCACAAAGGGCAGCCTTGCGCGGGTAAATCCGCCCCTCCGCACGGAGGAGGATCGGCAGGCGCTGATTGAGGGCTTAAAGGACGGGACGCTGGATATTATCTCCACCGACCATGCGCCGCACAGCCGCGAGGAAAAAGCGCGCGACATTAAGGCGGCTCCGAGCGGCATGATCGGGCTGGAGACGTCGCTGGCGCTCGGCATCACCCATCTGGGGAAGCCGGGGCATCTGTCTTTGATGGATCTGCTGGAAAAAATGACGGTGAACCCGGCAAGACTTTACAAATTAAATGCAGGCGCGCTCGCCGAGGGCGCGGCGGCGGATCTGGTGATCTTCGATGAGAACGAGAGCTGGACGGTGACGGATAATTTCCGCTCCAAATCAAACAACTCGCCGTTTATCGGGCAGACGCTTAACGGCAGGGTGAAATACACTATTTGCGGCGGAAAGATGGTCTATCGGGACGGGCAGACGGCGTTCTGAGCAGAGATAGAGCGGCTTTTGAAAAATGCCGGGGCGCCGCCCGGCGTGGAAATATGCGGGAAAGGAAGAGAAAAATGGGAAAAGTGACGAGCAACAGGGCGCTTGGAGAGGATTTCTATCTGATGCGCGTGGAGGAAAAAAACAATGCGCGGATGGGGCAGTTTTATATGCTGCGCGCATGGGAGACGTATCCGGTGCTCAGTCGTCCGATCAGCGTGTATGATGCGGATAAAGAAAGCGTGAGCTTTTTATATAAAGTGGTGGGCAAGGGCACAGAGCTTTTGCGTCAGTTAAAAGAGGGTGACGAGATCACGCTGGACGGGGCGCATGGAAACGGATTTCCGTCTCTGACGGACAAAAAGCGCATCGCGCTGGTCGGCGGCGGCGTAGGGATCGCGCCGCTCTATCTGGCGGCAAAGACCTACAAAAAAGAAAACCCGGACTGCACCGTTGACATTTACCTTGGTTTCAGCGGGAAAACGGTTCTGACAGAGGAATTTGAGGCGGTCTGCGATAAGCTTGTGGTGAACGTGGGCGGATTTGTGACAGACGATATCGATCCGACTGCGTATGACGCGATCGCCACCTGCGGACCGACGATCATGATGAAGGTGCTCTACAATAAATGCGTGAAATGCCAGGCGGCCGCGCCGCTTTACGTCTCCATGGAGAACCGCATGGCGTGCGGCATCGGCGCCTGTCTGGTGTGCAGCTGCAGGACGGCAAACGGAAACCGCAAGGTCTGCAAGGACGGGCCGGTATTCTTAGGAAGTGAGGTGTTTGGCATTGAGTAACAGATTAAAAACGACCTTCGCCGGCGCGGAATTTAAAAATCCGGTGGTGCTTGCCTCCGGCACCTGCGGCTTCGGCAGAGAATTAAATGAATATTTCGACATCGAGCGCCTTGGCGGGCTGTGCTCTAAAGGGCTGCTTGATCATCCGCACGGCGGCAACGAGGGAATCCGCATCTGGGAGACGGCGAGCGGAATCATGAACAGCGTCGGGCTGGAAAATCCGGGCGTCGACGCCTTCATTAAAAATGACCTCGACTGGGTAAACGGGAAAAATCTGGTGAACATTGTCAACCTGGGCGGACATTCGCTGGACGGTTACTTAAAAGGAATGGAGAAGCTGAACGAGGTGGAGCTTGACATTCTGGAGCTGAACATTTCCTGCCCGAACGTGAAAAGCGGCGGTATGAATTTCGGCACGAAAACGGAGGTTGCCCGCGAGATCGTGCGGAAGATACGAGCTGTCTGCCGTCACAAGCTGGTGGTGAAGCTTTCTCCGAACGCCGAGGATATTGTATCGCTGGCGAAAATGTGCGAGGAGGAGGGCGCGGACGGCGTTTCTCTTGTCAACACCTTCCTCGGCATGGCGATCGATCTGAAAAAGAAAGCGCCGGTATTCCATAATGTCTACGCCGGACTTTCCGGTCCCGCGATCAAGCCGATCGCGCTCAGAATGGTACACCAGGTATCGAAGGCTGTCTCCATCCCGGTGATGGGGCTTGGCGGCATCACGACCTGGGAGGATGCCATCGAATTTATCCTGGCAGGCGCGACCATCGTGCAGGTCGGCACCGCCACGTTCATGAAGCCGGATATCAGCATGGATATCATAGATGGGATGGAACGTTATCTCAAAGAGAACGGGTATGAGAGTATTGAGGAGATACGGGGAATTTTGTAAGAGAAGATAATATGCTGCATAAAAAGGGCTGCCGAAAAATGGCAGCCCGTCTTTATTTTTTGGATTTTGCAGCTTTTCCGGATTTGGCCGGCACTGCAGCTTTGTCATCTTTTTTGTCTTTTTTAAACCGTGCAAAGAAGCCTTTTTTCTTTGGGGCGGGTGCTTCCAGAGGACCGCGCACGCCGCGTACCTCGGTTAT
>CABRSG010000367.1 GCA_902473545.1 uncultured Lachnospiraceae bacterium
TTTTCCCCCCTGCCGCGACGGAAATCTCTGTAGTGCCGGCGCCAATGTTGACGAGCATACTCGCCCGCGGCGATTCCATGGAAACGCCGACGCCGATGGTATCTGCAATGCCCTTGTCTACCAGATTAATTTTTCCGGCCCGGACAGTGCCGGTAAGTACATTGTAATAGGCGCGTTTTTCCACTGCCGAAATATCCCGCGGAACGGCGATATAAATGGCAGGTCGCCCGGACAAAAAACGATGGCTGCGCCGGATGAGGCGTGACAATACCACCTCGGCATTTTTCTGCTGGGCGATCACTCCGTGAACCATCGGGCATTCCGCCTGGACATCCGCCGGAGTCTTTTCGTACATATCGTATGCGGCATCCCCGATGGCAAGTACCCTGCCGCCCCGGACCGCGATCATATTTTTTTCACAAACCGTAATGCGGTTTTTCCGGTCGCAGATCTTGATGGTGTCTGTACCGAGATCAATCCCAAGTGCATTGTGAAATAACATATTCATCCCTCGTAAACTATTTAATTATCCCCTCTTCACGGAAACTGAAATAGCATCTGTCTCCGAGAATAATATGATCCATCAGCGGAATCCCCAGAAGCTTTCCTGTCTCACATAACCGCATGGTAAGAAGTCTGTCCTCCGGGCTTGGCTGCGGATCGCCGCTCGGATGGTTGTGCAGCAGTATCACATAAACTGCGCGGCATGCAAGCGCCTCCAGAAAAATTTCACGCGGCGAGACGCACGCCTGACTGACGGTGCCCATGGATATCATTTTTTCACTGAGCAGCTCTCCCTTAGTGTCAAAGTTTAAAAGAAAAACCTGCTCCTGCGCAAGATGGCGAAAATCCTCCATGTAATACCCGGCGATCTCCTGCGCGCTGTTGAAGGTATTTCCCTCTGCGGCGGCTGTTTTTGCAATGCGGCGCGACAGCTCGGTGATACACTGGATCTGAACCGTCTTTACCTTGCCGACGCCCTTGATGCTGCGAAGCCTGGCAGGGGAAAGATGATAAAGACCGAGAAGCCCGGGCTGCGTTTTGGAGCAGTTCAGAATTTCCCTGGCAAGCTCCACGCTGGTCGTCCCCTGTGCTCCCGTGCGCAGGATCACTGCAAGCAGCTCTGCGTCCGTAAGCGAGGAAGCGCCCGATTTCAGACATTTTTCATATGGACGTTCGTCGTCCGGTATCTGTTTCATTGTAGTATGATTCATAGCATATAAAGGCTCTTTCCCGGCAGGAAAACAAATTATGCCTTATAATCATACCACATGATAGCACATTTTTTTGAAAAAGTATATACGTCAATTCCTTAAAAATTTGTGACCAAGTTACTGTTCACGTCGTTCACAGTAACGTGACCAACTCTCCAGCCATGCTACAGCCGACAATATTTTCGTACGATCGCCTCCGCGCATTTCATGCCGTCCATCGCGGCCGAGGTGATGCCTCCGGCGTATCCGGCGCCCTCCCCGCAGGGATAAAGCCCTTCGGCGCAAGGGGCGGTGAGGTCGTCGCCGCGCAATATCCGCACCGGGGAGGAGGTTCTGCTTTCCACACCGGAAAACAGGGCGTCGCCGCGCGCAAAGCCCTTGATTTTATGGTCGAACAGCAGCACGCCCTCCTCCAGGGAATTTGCAAGGAAAACCGGAAGTCCTGCGCGCAGGTCGGCAAGCTGCCATTTTCCCTTGACGGCAGGCTCCACCTCGCCGAGACTGCTGCTCTTCTGCCGTTTCTGAAAGTCTGCAAAAAGCTGCACCGGCACGTTCCCCTCGCCCGCGCGGTATGCAAAGCGCTCCAGATTCCTCTGAAACTGTACGCCGCCGAGCACGCCCTTCTCCGGATAATCATCCGGCGTGACGGTGACGACGATCGCGCTGTTTGCGTTTCGGCTGTCACGCGCGCGGTAGCTCATGCCGTTGACAGCAAGAGACTCTTTTTCTGAGGAGGCATTGACGACGTATCCGCCGGGACACATGCAGAAGGAATATACGCCCCTGCCATTTTTCAGTTTACCGGTGAGTTTGTAGTCGGCGGCCGGAAGAGAAAAGCGGCTGATTCCATATTGGGAGAAATCGATCATCTCCTGGGGATGCTCGATGCGCAGTCCGACCGCAAACGCCTTTGCCTGCATGGGAATCTGCTTTTTTTCCAGCAGTGCAAAGGTGTCGCGGGCGCTGTGCCCGATCGCAAGGACGCACACGCTGCAGTCCAACGTTTCCTTGCCGTTAACCGTGATGCCGGTGAGCCGGCCGTTTTTTATTGAAAAATCAGTGACCTGCTGCCCAAAGCGCACCTCGCCGCCAAGCACTTCGATCTCCTGCCGGATATTTTTCACAACTGTGCGCAGGACATCGGTGCCGATGTGCGGTTTATTTACATAGAGGATGTCCGCATCGGCGCCCGCCTTCACAAA
>CABRSG010000368.1 GCA_902473545.1 uncultured Lachnospiraceae bacterium
CATTGACAGCTCTACCTTCAGCGGACGCCCGGAGGAGCTTTACGAAAGCTGCCGGACCGCCGTGGAAACTGAGGAAAAATCGGCTATGGAAGACTACGGCGTCGACGATATCCAGGAAATCTACGGCGAGGATTACGACCAGGAAGCCTACATTCTGGAAACGATGTACGAGCGTATGGTCGTGTACACCATTGCCGCAAAGGAAAAGCTTTCCGTATCCGACGAGGAATATCAGGCAAGTCTTGAGGAGGATATGATGTACTCCGAGTATCTCTCCGCTGAAGAATATGAAAAATCGATCGGGGACATTACTTCTTATAAGTATTATCTGCTTCGTACAAAGGTGCTTGACTTCCTTGGTGAAAATAATCATTTCAACGATGTGGATGCCGAGCTTTACTACGACACGGACGATCTGGATATCGAGTATCTGGATGAAGAGGATGTCGAAGTCATAGACGAGGACTCTGATGCTGAAATTTCTGATGATGCGGTTTCTGATGACGAGATTTCTGATGATGTAGTTTCTGATGATGAGGCTTCTGATGATGAGATTTCCGATGATGAGGCTTCTGCCGAAGATACCAGCGAAACGGTAACGGAAACAGAAGCAGAAAGCGATACGGAATAGACCATGTACACATACAAACGCCCTTCCCTCAGCGGAAGTACCCTGAAAATCTTTGCAATCATTACAATGATGATCGATCATACCGGAGCGGCTCTCATCGGACCGCTTCGGTATTTCGCGCCTGAAAATATGCAGCATTTTTTTACCGAGCTTTATCCCATTACGCGCGCCATCGGGCGGCTGGCATTTCCTGTTTTTTGCTTTCTGCTCGTGGAAGGCTTTATCCACACCAGAAGCACAGTAAAATATGCGCTGCGGTTATTTCTCTTTGCGCTGATTTCCGAGCTGCCGTTTGATTTTGCACTGGCAAACAACCTGTTCAGCTGGCATCACCAGAATGTTTACTTTACCCTGCTCATCGGACTGCTGGTCATGATGGGTGTCACCTATTTTGAACAAAGACCGGCAAAAAACGCCCTGCAGCGCTGGTTTTCCATTCTCATGGAAGCCGCGATCCTGGCGGGCGGTCTGTACCTTGCAAAGGTCCTGTATACGGATTATGGATTTAAGGGAGTATTTTTAATCGAGGTGCTTTATTTCCTGCGCTTCGATCGACGTTTGCAGTCGATCTTCGGCGCTATCGCAATTTCCTGGGAAGCATGGGCGCCCCTGTCATTTATCCTTGTCTGGTTCTATAACGGTACCCGCGGAAAGCAGATGAAATACTTTTTCTACTGGTTCTATCCAGTGCACCTGATCGTACTTGGCTTTTTGAAGCTTGCTATTACCGGTCAGTTCCGGCTCTGAACCGGGATCCGTGCGGCGTGCTCTTTCATAATCTCGTGAAATTGCCCGCCGCAGCGCTCCACCTCTCCCAGTACAATGTCGATCTTCTCCGCGTCAAGATGCCAGTTTTCTCTCGTAATGCCGCGCGTATTCACCGGGCATACAAGAAGCTCCGTATCCGGAAACAGAATCTTATAATACAGAAAGCTCCTGCGCGCATGGAAGGTCTGACAGACGAGCAGCGCCCGTTTTATCTGTTGTCCTGCCAAAAGCTTTGCCGTGTATATCGCATTCTCGTAGGTATAGGTCGCCTGTTTTTCCTGCAGGATCGCCTCGTGCGGAACGCCTTTTTCCAGAAGGATCGCCGTCAGAAAATCACTTTCCGTCTTATAGTTTTTCCCAACATATTCCCTGGGAGAAACCGGTCCTGCGAAGGAATCGCCCAGAATGCTATATTTCCCGGACGCCACGATTTTCTTTGCGAAGCCCTGGTGATACAGCTTTGCAGCGTGGATCGCCAGCTCGCCGTAGCCGCTGCCCGGGATGAAGATAACGTCCGCCTCCTGCGGAGTATCCTCCATAAAAATAAAATCTGTCAAATAATCATAGTATTGTTTCATGCGCTTTTCTCCTGTGGTTTCTATATGTTTAATATAACACACATTCCCACAGAAGAAAAGCAGATTCCACCCAGCTAAAGATGCATACGCTTGATCAGCCGATAAACAATCTCATGCTCGCAGACAAGCGGCTTTTTGTGTGCAAAAAAGACGATGCCGTCCACCGGAGCAATGACCTGCGACATGACGTATCCCTCGTAGGGGTGGAGGATTTCCGCCATCACCTCGCCGCACTGCACCTCGTCGCCAGGCTTTGCATGGCGGCGGTAGATGCCGCCCATGTCGGCATGAACGGTGCGCAGCTCCTCCTCATTTATAATAGAAGCAATGTAACCGCTATGGCTGTGGTAACGGATGATTCCCATGCGTGTGAGAAACCGCAGGACTGCAGCGACCGCCTGCTGCGCGGATGTCTCGTC
>CABRSG010000369.1 GCA_902473545.1 uncultured Lachnospiraceae bacterium
TTCTTACGGTCAGCGCAGCAAGTGCGCAGACCTACTGAACAGTTACCATATTTTTTTTATATTAATGTTTTTCCCTTTTCATAAGCACAAACGCAACGCCCGCCGTGATGAACTCTGATACAGTCACCGTAAGCCAGATTCCGTCTACACCAAAGAGTGCCGGGAGAAGGAACACGAACACGCTGTTTAAGATCACTCCGCGGAGCAGTGTGATCGTTAAAGAAAACCGCGGTCTCACAGTAGACTGGAAATACATTCCGCTGATGATGTTCCACTCGCTGACTAAGAAGCAGAGGAAATACAGCCGGATCGCCGGGACCGCCATTGTGAGGATCTCCGGTGTCGGGTCCAGGAACAGATAGGACAACTGTACCGGGATCAGCATGCCGATCGCAGTGAATATGAAGCCTGCGGCAAATCCGGTCCGGACTCCCAGTTTTCTCGCCTCGCCGACTCTCTTCAGGTTTCCCGCGCCAAAGTTCGCGGAAAGCAGCGGCTGTACTGCCTGAGCGATACCGTTGGAAATGGACGATGCCACAAGCGCGGTGTTTGTGATGATTCCATAGACCGTGATTCCCATCTCTCCCACGTAAGCGAGGAGCTGGCGGTTAAACAGCAGCATCACGAAGCCGTTGGAGATCTCCAGAATAAAGCTTGCGAGCCCATTTCCGAGCACCTCCGGCACCCGTCTCCACACATCGCTAAATTCCAGCTTCAAGTGGTTATCTTTCGAGAAAAAATGGCTTGCGAGGATCAGCACCGTAAGTGTCGTTCCGGTGGCCGTCGCCAGCGCCGCACCTCCCATTCCCCATTTCATGATAAAAATGTATACATAATCCAGGATCACATTGGTGACACCTCCGCTGATCACGCCCGCCATGGCAAGCTTCGGCGCACCATCGTTTCGGACGAATGCCTGAAGGAATGAAGACAGGGCAAACATGGGGGCCGCTGTTGTGAGCACAGTTCCGTAAGGCACGGTGTATTCATTTAAGAGTGGGGTATTTCCCATAAAAGTAATCAGAGGGTTGAAAAAGATTCTTCCCAATATCAGAAAGACTGCTGACAGAGCAAGCACCACACAGAGTGCCGCCGTAAAATAACTTCTGGCGCGTTTTTCATCGCCGCGTCCTCTGGAAAACCCAAAGAGAACGCTGCCGCCGACTCCGCACATCATTCCGACCCCGAAATATGTGTTGTAGAGCGGCAGTAAAATATTCATCGCCGCAATACCGGAACCACCAACTCCGCGTCCGATCATCATCGTGTCCGCCAGAATATAAATGGAGGTCACGAGTGTTGCGCTGATGGACGGCACCAGGTAACTGAAAAATACCTGGCGGACCGGGGATTCCAGCATATTGATCTGTTTCATAAGTGTTGCTCCTCAATATTCTTCAAAATGTATTTCGATATACCTTGTTCTTCTTTCTAACAGCAATATTTCAGCAGCTCTTTTTGCAAAGCTGCTGATTTCTTAGTCTGCGATGTTAAAATTCGTCCTTGCATATCCCGCCAGCGTGTCTGCCATCTTTTTTCCATACTCTGCGGCAAAATCATCAAGGACTCTTTCAGCGATCTGTTTCCCCTCTTCCCCGAAGATTGCTTCACAGACTTCCCGGTATGCCCAGTAGGAGTGAGCGCAGTGGTACTCGAAAGATCTGAGGCCTGCCGGATTTTTTGCCATATTGGACTCCGGCGTCAAACCGGCGTTCCGGATCGTCTGTATACAATAATCATGGTCATGGAGTGTCTGGGAGACCTCATAGCGAATCTCCGGGTTGAAACCTCGGGAAATAGACGCATCCAGGTCCTTACAATAGAGAAGTCCCGCTTCCGGGAGTCCCATATTCTTAAACTGGGTGTGCCACGGACAGACATGGATGTGGATCTGAAAGTCCGGGCTTAAGCTTGTCGTCTCGGACTGGTTTCCGAGTCCCTGTGCTTTCACCTCTTCCGTGTTGACCCATTCACCGTACTGGCAGTATGTCTCATAAGTCAGAGGTTTTCCGTCCCGGATCGCCCGCTGTGCCATCCGACGTCCACGCTGTTCGCCGTAATATCGGGTAGCATGCAAAAATGCCGCCTCGCCGCGGTCACCGAAAATTTCCTTCAGGTAAACATAATATTTTGCCGCGATAAACGCGTGTGACAGTTCTGTAAATCCCATAATGCTTCCTCCCGTCCTATATTCTATTCTTCTGCCTCACCATAGCGCTCTGGCTTGTATACAAAGTTCATACTGCGGACAGACTCATTTTCCCGCATGACCAGATATCCGCGTGCTTCTTATTTCATCTCTCCAAGAATATCCGACAACTGCGCAAACTGTGCAAGGCTTAACGCCTCGCCACGGATCTTCGGAGTGAGTCCCATCTCTGCGATCGCTGCCGCG
>CABRSG010000370.1 GCA_902473545.1 uncultured Lachnospiraceae bacterium
AAGAAGTCAGCATGATTTTTATCTGTCATGATCTGGCTCTGATTCAGTCGTTTGCGCATCAGATTGCCGTGATGTATCTGGGACATATTGTGGAGGTGATTCCGGGCGCGGATGTGGCGACGAAGGCGGTGCATCCGTACACGCAGGCGCTGCTGGGCGCGCAGTTTTCTATCCACATGGACCCGAATAAAAAGATTGAGAGTATTGAGAGCGAGGCGCCGAGCCCGCTGGACGTTCCGAAGGGCTGTCCTTTTGCAGACCGCTGCGGACACTGCATGGAAAAATGCCGGTCGCAGAAGCCGGTGCTGCAGGAAATTGCTCCGGGGCATGAGGCGGCGTGCCATTATGTGGCACAGCAGCAGGCGCACGCTTAAGCGTAAAGGCGCGGTGTGCCGGAGTATGCCTGGCGGCGGACTGGCAGTCAATGCGCTGGAATATGTCTGGCGGGCAGACCGGCGCCGCACCCGGATGGAAAATAAAGATATAAAAAAGATAGAAGGGCAGACGATATGAGAAAAAGAAGGTGTGCGGTATTTGGAATCGTGCTCTGCTTTCTGCTTCTGTTCTGTGTGGGCGCGCAGGCGGAGGAAACGCAGGAGGATGGCACGGAGACGATGAAAATCGGCGTGGTTGTATACGACCCGGACAGCGCGGAAATGGGTATGTTCAGCAATTATTACCGTGATTATATCCAGAAGGGCTTCCCTGTGCAGTTTTACTTTTCCGGTGCGGTTACGACAGCGGAGGAGGAAAATCAGTTTATCGAAGCGGCAAAGGCGCAGGGAGCAGAGGGAATCATTTCCTTTTGCGGTTATGATCTGGAGAGCACACTGGCGGTGTGCGCGGAAAATGAGCTGTATTATGTACTCGGATCGAATATTGTTACGGATGAGACATTTGACGTGGTGAAGGATAATCCGTGGTTTCTCGGTTCTGTAGGACCGAACCCGGAGGAGGTGTACCAGACGGGTATTAATATGGCGGAGTATTTTCTGGAGAAAGGCGCGAAGTCTTACGTGATTATGACGGGCGGCGCGTCCAGAGGAAATGCTACTCACGCATCCCGTGTGGAGGCAATGCTGGAGACATTTTCCGAACAGGCTGGGCTTGTGCTGGACGGTGAGACGGCAGAGCTTGCGGCGTCGGCGGAAAATACCACGCTGAGGAGCGTGGATGGCAGCGTTTCGGTTACGCTGGTGCCGGACTATACGGAAAACGGCGCCGGGCTTCAAAATCTGGAGGCGGCATTTGCGGCCGGGGACTGTGATGCGCTGCTGAGCGCTTTCCATGCGTCTACATATCTCGATAAGATTGCAGAAAAGGAAGCGGCGCAGGAAAGTAATATTATGGTAGGCGCGATCGACAGTTTCACCGAGGCGAATTTTGAGGCGATAAAGGAGAAGGATACTTTTGGAAATGCGCCGATCGATTACGTGGAGGGCAAGTATGCTTCCATGGCGGGACCTGCCTTTGCAATGATGTACAATGCTGTTTCCGGGTATCCGGAGTCGAACGCGCAGGACGGCAAAGCGATCCGCCTGTATCAGGGCTTCTGGAAGGCACAGAGCCGCGAGGAATATATCGAGCTTTACGGCTACACCACCGGCATTTATGAGAACGCCTATAGCTGCGAGGATCTGATGCAGGTAATCAGGGTGTTCAGTGACGGCGCGTCGCCGGAAGCGCTTAAGGAGCTGACAGAGGCGTACACAGTGGAGGATGTGAAGCCGAGGATTCTGGGAAGCTGAGAGATGAAGGAAGGTTACTGCGAACAGAGTGAACGGTAACATGTTGACTAAGCGCGAAGGTCAGCTGAGAGTTGCTGGCGTGAGCGGGAAATGTATGGGCGGATGTGTCCGGGTGGATGCGGCCGCCTGCTTTAATATGGAGGAATGCATATGAGAATAGGAAATTTGGAAGCCTGCCCGGGCGAGAAGAGGTCGGGATGGATTCCGGTGGACGGCACGCCGTATCGTCTGCCGGTGACAATGATTTGCGGAGGCGACGGAAAAACGACGCTGATTACGGCGGGCGTCCACAGCGGTGAGCATGTGGGCGTGCAGGCGGCGATGGAGCTGGCAGAGGAGCTGCGGCCGGACGATATTGGCGGGACGGTGATCCTTGTTCCGATTGTGAATGTGAGCGGCTATGGGCAGCGCGGTACGAGTATGGTCTGGGAGGATGGAAAGAATTTAAACCGGGAATTTCCGGGAAACAGGGAAGGTACAACGGCGGAGAAAATCTGCCGGACTGTGACAGACATTTTATTTCCCGCAGCGGATTATTACATCGATCTGCACGGGGGAGATTATTTTGAAGAACTGCATCCGTATGTGTATTATGTGGGACCGGTAAAGGAACAGGTGCGCACGGCGGCGCAGGCGATGGCGGCATG
>CABRSG010000371.1 GCA_902473545.1 uncultured Lachnospiraceae bacterium
ACCGGGAGCGTATCCGGACAGCGCTCATTACGACCGCGCTTGATCTGATGGCAAAACAGGGCGTGCAGCACACAACCGTAGAACAGATATATAAAAAGGTGGGAATCTCGCGAACCTTCTTCTATTCCTTTTTTCCGACAAAGGAAGATCTGGTGATTGAAACGCTGTATTTGCAGCAGCCTAAGATCATAGAGTACGTCCGCACGCTGATGGCCGACCCTTCTCTGAGCTGGCGCGGCGCTGTAACGCAGTTCCTCTATTCCTGTTGCTACGGGGAGAGAAATGGCATTGCCGTTTTAACGATTGAGGAACAGCAGCTTATTTTCAAGCGCCTGTCAGAAGAAAAATACCGGGAGTTCCGCCAGAGGCAGCTCTGGCTGTTCGGAAAGATTTTAGAAACCTTCGGGATAAAGGCAGACGAAAGTAAGATCGGGCTTTTTACAAACTTAAGTCTGTCCATGATGGTCATGCGCCGGGCGCTCCCCGATACTCTCCCTCTGCTCGTTCCCGAAGCCGCGGATGAAACCATTGACTTTCAGATCCGTGCGATTGTGGACGCCCTGGAAGCACTGAAGGAGGCCTCCGCACCGTAAATAACAGGATGAAGCAGATCCGTCCGGATACTGTGTCACGATGCTGTATTCAGGCGGATTTTTCTTCGCCGAAAATAAAAACAAATTTAATAATTTGACTTTATTTGCTGACAGCGACGGGAGGTGACTACATACAAATCTGTCAGCATCCGATGGATTTACTTTCAAATTACAAATATTAAGGAGGAGAACATTATGGGATTATTCAGCAAATTATTTAAAGGGCCGCAAATCGATATGGAGAAGAGCAATGCGAACGCAAAGAAGATGCGCGCACTGTTCAACCATGTAGTGGAGAACGGAGACGGGTACCGGCTGATTTTCGGATATACCGAGGATGTAAGCCGCTTCAACTATGGCTTTGTCCATGGAAGCAAAACGAAAATCGGCAATTTAATCGTGGGCTGGAACGAGGACAGCCAGACGATCGTGGTCGTCCCCACGGTCCCCGACCTCTCCGGCTGCGGCGATCCCACCTTCTATCGCCGTTCCGAGATTTTAAAGGCCTACCGCAACAAATACCCCACCGACGCGTTTGTCATTTACCCGGACAAAAAAGGATACATCGCCATCAACGCCTATGACTGGCTGGAGGACGAAAAGCTGTATGTTTACGTGTCCCAGGACGAGGAGCTGGCCGCCTTCACCGACTTCTTTATGAAAAAATTCGCAACAAAGTGAGGATAAGACATGCCGTTTGGAGAAATCGGAGCGGTTCTGCTGTTTCTTGTGGTTGTTTTTATATTCGGAAACCTGTGGTTTCATTTTGTAGAAACGATCCTGCGGCAGATCAAAAAGCTGTTCCCATGCCGCCGGGATCCTGGTGCATGGCACACACTTCCTCCCGGGGAGGATGACGAGATTTAATCTGACAGGGAAACTCCCCTTTTCTGCGCCTGTGCGGTGGAAACCAGACAGGCGCATTTTTGTGCCATACTCATAGGACATGCGCCTGCCCGCATACACATGCTTAAAAGGAGGCGAATGTTTTATGGACAATCAGCCATATGATCTCGCGGCGATGGCAGAGGCTGACATTCAGACGATACGCGGGGAGGAGCTGACGGATGCAGGCGGGATTTTCCTTGACCCGGCCATTCCCCCAGAGCTCCGCCCCCGGTACATCCTGCAGGCGGCAGGCAATCCCTACTGCTTCCGCGTGGGCGATCTGGGCGTGAAGCTGGATTTCACAGAGGGCGCCCTGCCCCTGCAGGACGTCCTCTGCGGCTTCTTCCTGCGAAAAAAAGGAGGCTGTCATGGCACGGAAACGCCGGGCGGACGCTGAAGCTGCCTTGCCCAAGCGAAGGGTATGGAATATCGCCGTCTATATCCGGCTCTCCAGGGAGGACGCCTGCTGTCCCGACGAGTCGGAGAGCGTCGCAAACCAGAGAAAAATCATCGAAGCCCATATTGCCGGGCTGCATGACGGCGACGAGTACAGAATCATGGACGAGTACGTGGACGACGGCATTTCCGGCACAACCGACGACGGGCGGGGCGGCTTTCAGCGGATGCTCGCAGATATCCGGCGCGGGCGCGTAAACTGTGTGATCGTCAAGGACCTGGCGCGCTCCTTCCGCAACTACAGCGACCAGGGCTACTATCTGGACGACTGGTTTCCCCGGCACAATGTCCGTTTTATCTCGCTGTCCCATCAGCCGCTGGACAGCTACCGGGAGCCGCAGAGCATGAGGAGCATCGCCGTCCCCATCCAGGGCGTGCTCAATGAAAACCACTGCGCGGAGACCTCCGAGAAGGTGCGCCAGGTGTTTGACATGAAGCGCCAGAACGGCGAGCACA
>CABRSG010000372.1 GCA_902473545.1 uncultured Lachnospiraceae bacterium
TGCGGCGAACGCCTGCCGCAGCTCCTCCCCAAAGGTCTCCCCCAGAGAAAATATTTCCGCAAGCGGCGAGATTACCAGCATCAGTACGAGCAGACCGCCAAAGAAACGGATATACCGGCGATAATCCTCATTTCGTACCAGATGACAGAACAGCTCCAGCAGACAAAGACAGCAAATAAAATTTCTTGCCCAGCGATAAACACTTTCCATAACTTCCTCCTAAACGCCGCGAATTGACGCCGTCACCATTGCCAGTGTGATCAGAAAAATCACGCCTGTGACAGATATGGTCTTTAAAAGCAGCGCCGCGCCCTCGCCAACGCCGCTGATGCACTCCGTAATCCGCCGGTCAGAAATTGGCTGCACCGCCGCCCCGACCGCCTTATACAAAAAGGTACACACCAGAAGCCGCACCACCGGGGCAAGGCAGATCAGCACGATCACCAGAAGTCCCGCCACCCCGACGGCATTTTTCAGAAGGACCGCTGTTCCAAGAACCGTCTCCGTGACGGCATTCAAAGTATTTCCAAGCACCGGAAGCGCCCCCGTGGCCTTCGTCCATACAGAATTTTTTAAAGAGTCAATTGCCGGAAGCAGAAGCGCCTGCACTGTCTGGATGCCGACCACAAACGCCAGCAGCGTTTTCATAAGCCAGGAAAGCGCCAGATGAATCAGCTCTGCAAGCTTGGAAAAATGCTCCTCCTTTCCCAGATGGTTCAGCAGCAGAAACAGGACGTAAAAGCGGATGCCCGGGAGCACGATATATGTCATCAGCACCTGCGCCGCCGCAATGAAAACCAGCGTCAGCTCATAAAATGCAATCGCCGTCAGAGAACCCGCCGCCAGCGAAGCGACCACCAGATAGGTCGGAAGGAGCAGCTTCATAAAATGAAGCATCTGCCGCAGATGCGTCTCCGTCATGCGCCCGAGGTCGCCGAACGCCTTCATTAAAATCACAAACAGCAAAAGATAAATCATATAAAACGCGATGTCAGATATCTGATTTTTTTCGAACACCTTCACGAAATTCGAAAAAACAGCGGCGGCGATCGCCAGCACCATAATCTGAAGTACCATGCTTTTCTGATTAGAAAGCTCAGCGAACGCCGCATCTTTTAGTAATTCCTGCAAGGTCTCCCTGCGCAGCGGAAGCTCGCCTTTTAAAAGCTTTAGAATGCATTCGCGGAAATCAAAATCATACGTTGGGAACATCTCGTCGATACTGCCCTGCAGCTCCTCGAAATCCAGCTCGTCCAGATAAGAGCTGATCAGCTCCTGTGTCTCCTCCGCCTGCACTGCCGCGCCGTCCGAAAGTAAAAGAAATATAGAAATCACGGCAATTACCCACACCCGCTTCATTGCAGATACTCCGATATGGTACTTAAAAGCGCCATCACGATTGGCGTGCTGACGGTCAGCACCGATATTTTTCCGGTCAGCTCGATCTGTCCGGCAACCGCCGAATAACCGGCATCCCGGCAGATGCTGGAGGCAAAATCGGCAATATAGGCAATTCCGACGATTTTCAGCAGGATTTTCAGATAGGCTTCCTTCACGGTAAGATACTGCACAAGCTGTGCGATCACTCCGGCAAGCGCCTGGATCCTGGAAACTGCGCAGAAAAAAATCAGCGTGCAGGTCGCAATGCTGATGAGCGTGGAAAACTGCGGCTTCCATTCCCGCACAAAGAGCGACAGAAAAACGCCCGCGATCCCAAGAACCCCGATTTTCAGCATGTCCATATCCTTGTCCTCCTATCTGCCTACAGCGCAAACAGACTTTTGATCGTATCAAACAGTTCATAGATATAGGGAAGCAGCCAGAACAGCACAAGCACCAGTCCCGCCAGTGAAGCGAGGGACGCCTGGTCCTCCCGTCCCCCGTGCTTTAAAACCTGGCTGATGACCGACACCAGAATGCCGACCGCCGCAATTTTGAAGATAATGTTTACGCTCATGAGCCACCCCTTTTACACCAGCAGCAGCGCGCAGAAGCAGCCGCCCAAAAATCCCAGACTCTGGTACACCTTCGCCTTCTGCCGGTAATCCTCCTGCGCCTGGGCGCGCGCCGCCGCAAGCTCCTCCTGGTAGAGCCGTATCGCCTGCACCTGCATTTCCCGGTCAGAATACCCCAGCCGCCTGCCAAAGCGCGCCACTTCCTTTATATCCCTGTGGTTCAGCCCGGATATCCGTGAAAGCCTTTGCGCCTGTTCCTCAAAAATATCCCCCATGCTGCTGCCGCTTCGCTGTTCCATTGCCGCTGCTGTCCCGGCAAAAAAAGCGCTCAGATCTCCTTCCGTCCTCTTCGACAGCTCCGCAAAAATTTCCGGAAGCGGCGTCGCCGCATACTGAATCTCCCCCTTCAGCACCTGCATCAGACGCTCCAG
>CABRSG010000373.1 GCA_902473545.1 uncultured Lachnospiraceae bacterium
CGATCATTTCCGCGATCGGCTGCGTCTTTTTCCCGGTATCCATGCACGCCAGTGCACGATTCAGCTCCGGCATCTGTCCGCCGCCCGCCTTCAGATGCATGGAAAGGCTGCCCTGCCGCCCTGCTTCACCCGGATAGCTGCAGATGCCGTTGCTTACGATATCCAGCTCCATATTCTGCACCGCCAGACGCGCAGCGAGCGACGCCGCAATCCGGATGCTCTCCTCCGTCAGCGCCTCATATTTCCAGATTCCCTCGTCCGTCACATCCAGAAGGATTGTCAGTTGGACGCTGGTAGTGGAATCATACTGGTTCACCATCAGGCTGCCGTTCTTCGCCGACGCCTTCCAGTTGATCGCATGCATGGGGTCTGTGGGAAGATATTTCCGAATGCCGGAAAATTCAAACGGATCGGGATAGAGACGGTTTGCGGACAAAATCATGCCGGATATCGCACGGCAGACGGGACGGATGCGCGCCGTATCCACCGGACGCGGATACACGAAAAACTGCGCATCCTGCTTGGCCTCCTGGTAGCCGCCCTCATGAAAGAAAAAATCATATCCGATCACGCCCGCCCTCTGAATGCAGTAAAAGCCGCGCTTCCGGCACACAAACGGGAGCGTCCGCACAATTTTCTGACGCCCGAAAAGAGAAAAAATGTCTCTTTTATAAGAAAGGTCTGAGATACTTGAATTGTCCTTTGCATCGCTGGCAAATTCCAGATTCCGGTCCATGGATAGGCGCACTTCAAGAGCCGGAAGCGGCAGCAGCTTGTCATTCACAATTACTTCCTGCAGCGCAGAGGTTTCCCCCTCAAAAGCAGATTTCTGCGTGAAGGAAACGCTTGTCGTCAGATTCCGGTTCCAGAAATGCCGATATAGATTTTTTTGAAGAAGATAAGCAATCCCCACACCCAAAAACAGCATAACCAGCAGCATCGCGTAACCGTCCCTTTACCGTTTATTCCATTCCTCCGTCGGCAGCGGCACCTTCGAGAGCAGCCCGCGAATGATCTGCTCACGTGCGCGGTCGCTGTCCTCCGCAGCCGATAGTCCGAGACGGTGCGCCAGAACGGGAACCGCCACCGCTTTAATGTCCTCCGGCACCACATAATCCCTGCCCTGCACCATCGCAAACGCCTGCGCCGCCCGTGCGAACGCAAGCGAGCCTCTTGGGCTGACGCCGTGCTCGATCTGCGCGCTTTTGCGCGTCGCATGAACCAGATTGATCATATATCTGAGCAGATCCCCGTGGATAAAAACACCGCTGCAGCGCATCTGAAGCTCCACGATATCCTTCTTTTCGCAGACCGGCTCCAGCTCCTCAAGCGGATGCCCTGCCAGGAAACGTTCCAGCAGGCTCTTCTCCATAAACGGTGTCAGATCCTCCATGGAAATCTGCATGAGAAAGCGGTCTTTCTGTGCCTCTGGCAGCGGAAATGTTCCCAGCGTTTCCAACGGATTCTGCGTGGCGATCACCAGAAACGGCTCCTCCAGGGCACGCGTCGTCCCGTCCACTGTGACCCGCCGCTCTGCCATACATTCGAGAAGGCTGCTCTGTGTTTTCGGCGTCGCCCGGTTTACCTCGTCCGCCAGCAGAATATTGCAGAACACCGGTCCCTTTGCAAACACAAACTCCCCGCTTTTCGTGTCAAAATAATTCAGCCCTGTGACGTCCGACGGCAGCATATCCGGCGTAAACTGAATCCTGCCGAAATCCGCATCAATAGATTTTGCCAGCGACTTCGCCAGCATCGTCTTGCCGGTGCCCGGCACGTCCTGCAGCAGCACATGCCCCTTCGCAAGCACACAGGCAAGCACCAGCTCCGTCGTCTGCTCGTTGCCGATCATCACCTTTGCGATATTTTCCTTTAAACGTTTAATTCTTTCCATGCCTTTCCCTCATTTGGTATACCAAAAATATTTTCACCTGTGCGGTTGAATCATTTAAAGCTGCTTCAGCCGGGCACCGCATTTTTCAGCAATCATACGCCCACATTGCGACCGCCTGCGACAGCAGATAATCCGCATCCCACGTCTGCGCGCTGCGCTCGCGGCTGTTGGAGTCGTTAAGGAAAATTCGTCCGTCGCTGTCCACCCCGGTGAGCACCACGAAGTGTCCGGAATAAGTAAATTCGCCAGGTCCCATGGAGCAGATGACCAGCCTGCCGGACTGCAGCGTGTCCACAATTCCCTGCGCAGTAAACGGCACCTCAAAAACCTGCAGCCCCATCTGCCGCGCCCCGGCGTCCATCAGCTCCCAGGAGGAACCGACGCCGCTCACATAGTAGCCGTTCTCATCCGCCAGCTTTGCCACCTCGTATGGATTCCATTTTGTATCTCCCGTAAGACCGCATTGCACCATAGACAGGCTTTT
>CABRSG010000374.1 GCA_902473545.1 uncultured Lachnospiraceae bacterium
TGTTCTCCATCACATTTTCCGCAAACAGATAGACATCCTGCTGCACGATGCCGATATGATCGCGCAGGCTTTTCAGCCTGATCTTTCGGATATCCGTTCCGTCCAGCAGAATGCGTCCGCTGTCCACATCGTAGAAACGCGGAATCAGGCTGCACAGTGTCGTCTTTCCGCCGCCGGAGCTCCCGGCGATCGCGATATATTCCCCCGCGCCTACCTTTAAATTGATGTGATTCAGCACCGTCTCCAGATTTTCCTCATACCGGAAGGTGACGTCCTCAAACACGATCTCCCCCTTCACATCGGAAAGCTCCACGGCGTCCGGCGCATCCGCGATATCCGGCTCCACCGCCAGAATCTCCAGAAAACGCTCGTAGCCGGTATAGCCGTTCTGGAACTGCTCGGTAAAGTTAATCAGTTTTTTGATCGGCTCGGTACAGTTATTTACATATAAAAGGAACGTGATCAGGTCGGTGCTGTCCAGAGAACCATCGGAGATCAGAACCGCGCCCGCCACGATCACGCCTACCGTGACCAGCGTCGTCAGCGCGCCAAGCCCGGAATGATACGCTCCCATATAGCGGTAGCTGATGCGCTTGCTGTCCACGAAGCGCTGATTGCCCTTTCCAAACTTCTCCATCTCCACGTCCTCGTTCGCGAACGATTTCACGACACGGATACCGGAAAGACTGTCCTCGATCTGGCTGTTGATGTCGGCGATGCGGGCACGGTTTTCTTTAAATGCGCGCTTCATTTTCCGGTTCAGATAGAAGGCATAAAGCGCCATCAGCGGCACAAACGCGAACATCACCAGTGCAAGCGTGGGATTGATCGTCAGCAAAATAATGAAAGAGCCGACAAATTTCATCACGGAGATCACAATATCCTCCGGTCCGTGATGCAGCAGCTCACTGATATCAAAAAGGTCGCTGGTGATGCGCGACAAAAGCTGTCCGACCTTCTGGTTGTCGTAAAAAGTGAACGAGAGCTTCTGGTAGTGCCGGAAGATCTCGTTGCGCATATCGCGCTCGATGGAAGCGCCCATGATATGCCCGTAATAGCTGATATAAAAATTGCAGAAACACTCCAGAAGCACCAGTGCAAGCATCAGCGCCGCCAGCTTCAGGATAGCCGGAAGCACCTCCCCCGCCGGGAGAAAAATAACGTTTCCTGTAATATAGCGTACAATCAGGGGGATGACGAGTGTAACGCCAGCCCCCAGAATCGCAAACAGCATGTCGGACAGAAACAGCCCGAGATACGGTTTATAATACCGCACTAATTTTTTCCATTTATGTCGTTCCATATCGGATTACTCCACTACCAGCCCCTGCCTTGTCAGGACGTCGACTACCTGCTCTACATATTTTTCGCAGGTCGTCTGCTCCGGCGCTTCCACCATCACACGCAGCACCGGCTCCGTTCCGCTCTCGCGCACCAGGATACGTCCCTCGTCGCCGAGCGCTTTTTCCACGGCTGCGATCGCTTCCACTACCGCCTCGTTTTCGCGCGCCTCCTGCTTGTCGAACACGCGCACGTTTTTCAGAAGCTGCGGATAAATCTTTACCTCGCCTGCCATCTTACCAAGGCTCATCTTCTTCTCCGTCATCGCTTCCATAATCATCAGAGAAGTAAGAATGCCGTCACCGGTAGTAGCATGCTTGCTGAAGATGATGTGTCCCGACTGCTCACCGCCCAGACAATGCCCGTTCTTCATCATATTTTCGTAAACATATTTGTCGCCGACCTTCGTTTTCTCATACTCGATGCCCACACGGTCGAGCGCCTTGTAAAGACCGAAATTGGACATAACGGTGGTGACAATGGTATCGTTTTTCAGTTTCCCGTTTTCCTTTAAGTATTTTCCGCAGACATACATAATGAGGTCGCCGTCCACCACATTGCCGTTCTCATCGACTGCAATACAGCGATCCGCATCGCCGTCGTAGGCAAAGCCGACGTCCAGCTTTTTCTCGCGCACCAGTGCCTGCAGCGCTTCAATGTGAGTGGAGCCGCAGTTTGTGTTGATGTTGACGCCGTCCGGCTCGTTGTGGATGACATAGGTCTTTGCGCCGAGCGCGTCGAACCCGCTCTTTGCAATCGCGGAGGAACTGCCGTTTGCGCAGTCCAGACCGATGCGGTATTTTTTGAAGGAGCGCGTCGCCAGGGAGATCAGATAGCCAATGTAGCGGTTTCTGCCTGCCACGTAATCGATCGTGCGTCCGATGTTTTCCTTTGTTGCAAGCGGGATTTCCTCCAGCTCGCCGTCAATGTACTGCTCGATCAGATCCTCGACCCCGGCGTCCATCTTGTGACCGCTGCGGTTAATCAGCTTAATGCCGTTGTCGTAGAAGGGATTGTGACTGGCGGAAATCA
>CABRSG010000375.1 GCA_902473545.1 uncultured Lachnospiraceae bacterium
CGCCGCCGCAGGGGCTGACGCTGCTTGAAATTAAATATGTTTAGTAGATGCCTTTTGCCGCCAGATGAAATCCTGCAAATGCGATCATAGTTTCCTGGATCGCCTCATCCATCAGACCGAAATTCTGAAATAACCATTCCGGAGGGTGTTGGATCGGATGTGTTATTTCCACGTAATCCGGGCGGATCAGATATTCCACGGGCACCCGGTAGAAATCAGCGATCAGCAGAAGTGTTTCGAAAGACGGAATGCGCCTGTCAGTTTCATAATTTGAGTAAGCGGCACGTTCGATGTGGAGCAGAGCGCTGAACTGTTCCTGCGTCAGATGACGGTCATCTCGTAAAATGTGCAGCTTTGTTCCTAAACTTTCATTCATAACTCGTTCCCCTTTCCGCAGACAGTGGATCTTGCGTTACTGTGAACGACGTGAACAGTAACGCCTTTGCCGCACTGCTGCGGGTTATTTTACAGTTGCATTGTACTTAGATAGCTATTATGGTATCTTCCGTCGAAGGTGACGTCCTCGCCGAACCAGGCAGGCGGCATAAAAGCGTTCGCGGCTTCCTCATTTGGAAACTCCACCTCGGCAAGAACGAGCGGCGCAAACGGCGCTTCAAAAATATCAAGCTCAATTTTGAGACCGTTTTCGGCAGGAATCACATAGCGTTTTTTGGAGATGAAATTCCCATCCGTCTTTTCTTTTAAATGAAGGTATGCCGTTTCATTCAGCGGCAGATTGTATTCCTCTCGGCTCATCATGCCCGCGCCCTTGTAGGTGAATATATAGTCGTTATCCTGCCGGCGGATGCGCATCACCGGTTCGGTGCAGAGATACCCCTGCTCGATGATGTGAAAGGGGTATTGCGCAAGGTCGCGCGGCAGCTCCTTTATCAGAAATTTTCGTTCGATTTCCATTTCATCCTCCTTGTGTGGTTACTGTTCACGTCGTTCACAGTAACCTTGTGTGCTACTATATCTTGACGATAAACAACAGATGATATACAATATCTTTGAAATAATTTTAGCAAAGTAAAAAAATGGTGTCAAGGTGAAAGGAGTGTCCGATTATGACTAAAGTATACGTGTTTCTTGCGGATGGATTTGAGGAAATCGAGGGACTGACAGTGGTGGATCTGCTGCGCCGTGCGGGTGCGGAGGTGACGACGGTTTCTATTAACGGGACAAAAAAGGTTTGCGGTTCGCATAATATCCGGCTGGAGGCGGATGCGCTGTTTGAGGAGACGGATTACTCAGATGCGGCGATTCTGGTGCTTCCGGGCGGTATGCCTGGGACAAAGCATCTCGGGGCGCATAAAGGGCTGACAGAGCTGCTGCTGAAAGCGAACGAGGCGGGCGGCGGTATTGCGGCAATCTGCGCGGCGCCGAGCGTGCTTGGGGACCTCGGGATCCTGAAGGGCAAAAAAGCAGTCTGCTATCCGGGCTTTGAGGAGCGTCTTGCGGGGGCTGATGTGCAGGCGTGCAGCGTTGTCACAGACGGCAACGTGACGACCAGCCGCGGAATGGGAACGGCGATCGACTTCGGACTGGAGCTGGTAAAACGGCTTTTCGGAGCGGAAAAAGCGGAAAATCTGGCAAAAGGGATTGTTTATCGTTAAAAAAATACTAGCCTTTTTCGAAAATGTGTGCTATTATCATACAATGACTGTGAATATGGGAACGTGCGCCCATTTCAATCGAATGAATGTATATTAAGGAGGAACTATCCAAGATGAGTTTGAAAGTAGAGAACTTAGAGCACAATATGGTGAAGCTTACCATCGAAGTGAGCGCAGATGAATTTGAGAAGGCAATGCAGAGCGCTTATGTAAAGAACAAAGGAAAAATCAACATTCCGGGTTTCCGCAAGGGCAAAGCGCCGCGTCAGATGATTGAAAAAATGTACGGCGCAGCTATTTTCTATGAAGATGCGGCAAACGAGATCATTCCGTCCGCATACGACAGAGAAGTGGCGGAGTGCGATCTGGAGCTGGTATCCCAGCCCAAGATCGAGGTGACACAGATCGAAAAGGGACAGCCGTTCATCTTTACTGCAGAGGTAGCGGTAAAGCCGGAGGTAACGCTTGGCGAGTACAAGGGACTTGAGGTGCCGAAGGCAGATCTTACAGTAACAGACGAAGAGGTTGACGCAGAGGTAGATAAAGAGCGCGAGAAAAACTCCAGAATGATCGACGTGGACGACCGTGCGGTTGCAAACGGCGACAGCATCAAGCTTGATTTCGACGGCTCCGTGGACGGCGTTCCGTTTGAGGGCGGCAAGGCGGAAAACTATGATCTTGTTATCGGCAGCGGCAGCTTTATTCCGGGCTTTGAAGAACAGTTGGTAGGCATGAAGGCAGAAGAAAGCAAG
>CABRSG010000376.1 GCA_902473545.1 uncultured Lachnospiraceae bacterium
GTATCTAAGGTGATGTTATCCCCAACCTCAAGTCCAAAAAGTTCTTTTGCACCAGCGCTGAGGGCTACCTCTCTTTCATTTTGCGGATATGAACCCTCTACCGGATAATTCATGATGCTTGCAGGATATGTTTCCTCAACGCCATACAAAACAGCATTTTTACCGCCTATAGAATAGCCCTGGGCCGCATCCGCGTTCATTTCGCTATACAATGACGAGAGCGCAATATCGCAGGCCGTTATCATCTTTTGCGCCTCATCTTCAGCTACGTTTTGAATGGCAATGTGCCAATCCCCGTGTTTTTGACGCATCGCCGTGACTTCTGCTTCCGTCCACATCTCTACCATAGAGAAGATAGAGGTCACAAGAAACACCGCAAGAATAATACAAATGCGGGTCATACGGCTCTGACGTTTGTGAACTCGCGCAGAGATAGGAACAAGACTCAGATAGCTTTTCAATCCCTGCACTTCCCAAAATCGGTCATTACACCATCCGATACCTGCAATACCCGGTCGGCCGCTTGCGCGATGCCGCGGTTATGCGTAATCATAATGATGGTCTGCTCATATTTTTTTGATGCCTCTTTTAACAGGGCGATAACCTCTCTGCTGTTTTGGCTGTCCAGATTGCCGGTCGGTTCATCCGCAAGAATCAGGGATGGTCGGGTAATCAGCGCTCGCCCTATGGCCACCCTTTGCTGCTGACCGCCGGAGAGCTGGTTGGGCAGGTGGTTCCGGCGCTCTTGCAGATTCAGCACCGTAAGCAGATCTTCCAGATACTTTTTGTTCGGCTTCTGATAATCCAGCAGCATCGGAAAAATGATATTCTGCTCTACGCTTAGCTCCGGCACAAGATTGAACGCCTGAAAGATAAAGCCGATATTTCTGCGCCGGAAGACGGTCAGCTTTCGGTCATTCATGGAAAAAACATCTTTCCCATCGACGATTACCTTTCCCGACGTGGGCGTGTCCAGTGCGCCGATCATATTCAGGAGCGTGCTTTTGCCGGAACCGGACTCGCCGACAATCGCCACATACTCGCCTTTGGGGACGGAAAAGCTGACGTTTTTTAATGCCTGTACAGCGGTGTCCCCGTTGCCATAAGTCTTACAAAGTTCATTGACCTCTAATAAGTTCATCTTGGCACCTCTTTCTCGACGGTTTTGCTATACAGACAGACGCTTTTGTTATCACTGCCTATGCATGAAAGAGTAGCACCCGAATATTACTGTAACCCTACTCTAAGCCTACAATTTTGTAGGAATGAAAAAGTTCATTGTGATCGTCGTCCCTTTCTCCAACTCGCTATCAACCTCAATCGTGCCGCTATGCGCTTCAATAATTGCTTTTGAAAGAGATAGGCCCAGCCCAATCCCCTGTTTGTCTTTGGAAAACTGGCTGCGGTAAAATCGTTTGAAAATATGGTGCAAATCTTCTGGGTGGATGCCACAGCCATTGTCTTTAACGGAAATCTGGACGGCGGACGAGAGTGCATGCCATTCGATAGAGACGGTATCGCCTTTTTCTGTATGGTCGAGGGCATTTTTTACGATATTGTCTATAGCCTCGATTAGCCAGTCACGGTCACAGAAAAGCGATATGCCATCAGCGCCAGACAGGACAATTCTTTTTTGTTCCTGTCTGGCCCTGTATAAGAAATGCAGTTCAACGTCCCGCATCATATCCGCTACGTTCTCCATAGCTTTTTCAATCAAGATAGAACCGGCGTCCAGTTTGGCGATCTTCAACAGGTTTTGTACCAGCGTTTCAATGCGGTCAAGCTCCTGCTCCGATAATGCGGCAAACTCTTTCACTGCGGACAATTCCTCCGCTTCCTCTTGCAACAGACCATTGTAAATATTCAGGGCAGCCAATGGCGTTTTAAGCTGGTGGGAAATATCAGATATGGTGTTTTTCAAAAATTCCTTTTCCCGCAATTCATTCGACGCATGCGCATTTAAGACCGCAGCTAATGAGTTTATAGAGTGGAACAGCCGATATAGCTCCCCCTCGTTGTCACAGTCAATCCGGGCGTTCACATCCCCGTCAAGATAAGCGTTGATCTGTGATACTGCGTATTCCATGATTCTATTTTGTCTGTAAAAATAGAGGAGGCATACCGCCCATACCGCCGCCGCTGCCAGTAGAAAAATAAACAGTAGCCACAGGGATAAGTCGCGGTAGAGCAGCCAGACGGAACCCTCGGCCACCAAAAGAAAAACGGCCCAAACAAGCGATATGGTAAGGAAAAAATGTTTAATATATCTGTTTGTAAATAGTTTCATATGCCGCCTCAATTCATGACATTCCACTTATAGCCCATACGCCGGACGGTCAGGAGCATTTGCGGCTCCC
>CABRSG010000377.1 GCA_902473545.1 uncultured Lachnospiraceae bacterium
CTCATGCGGCGTCCCCTCCCGGTACTGCAGATGTCTGCCGATATCGTGCAGCAGCGCCGCCGCATAAATCAGTTCCTTTGAAAGTCCCACCGCCTCCTCCAGGTTCAGAAGCTGCGCGATCCGCGCCACATCCAGGAAGTGCGCCATATTGTGGCGGCAGAAAACGCGTGTTCTTTCACATTCTTCTATCTCTCTTAAATACGACCGGTAGGTTTTGTTTTCCAGTATTTTATTTACCCGCTCCATCGCTATCGCTCCAGCATCCGGTAAAACTGGTTCTGCAGCGCCTCATTATTTTCAAAGATGCCGCGGGTGACGACGGTGACGGTCTTTGTACCCGGCTTTTTCACGCCGCGCATCGTCATACACATATGCTCCGCCTCCAGCATCACCATAACGCCCTGCGGCGCCAGATGCTCCATAAAGGCGTCCGCCACCTGCGCGGTAAGCTGCTCCTGCAGCTGCAGCCTGCGCGCAAACACGTTGACTGTGCGGGCGATCTTGCTAAGCCCCACAACGCAGTCGTTCGGCACATACGCCACATGCGCCTTGCCCCAGAACGGCAGCATATGATGCTCGCACATGGAATAAAACGTGATGTCCTTTTCCATGACCATATCGCTGTTTTCCACATGGAACCGCTTTTTCAAATGCTCCCCGGCATCCTCATACATGCCGCCTGCGATCTCCTCATACATGCGCGCGATGCGGTCCGGTGTCTCGATCAGCCCCTCGCGGTTTGTATCCTCGCCGATTCCTTCTAATATCAGCCTTACGCCCTCTCTGATTTTATCCTGATCCATCATAGCATTTTCTCCTTTTTCCTCTGGCCCGGCATTTCTCCGCTGCAGGTAATCTTCTCTGCTTCCCCGGCAAGCGCTCCCAGAAACGACAGGGAACCGAACGCCAGTATCACGCCGTCTTCCCGCTCCGCCTCTGCGATGCTCTCCGCAGCAGCCTCCGCGATGCTTCCGGCTGCGTGTACCTCCGGGATATATTTTCCCGCAATTTTCGCCAGCTTCTCCGCCGGCAGTGCCCGCGGATTGTCCGGCGTCTCGATCGTGATCATCTCTTTTATGTAAGGAGCCACCGTTTTCAGAACCGCTTCGTATTCCTTGTCCCTTAAAACGCCGCAGATCGCAATGATCCGCCTGTCCTTTAAATAAGTCTCAATGGAAGCCTTTAGCTGCTCTGCCGCGCCGCGGTTGTGCGCCCCGTCGATGATAAAAAGCGGCTTTTCGTTCAGCACTGTAAAGCGTCCGCGCCAGATGGTTTTGGAAAGCCCCGCCCGCAGCTGCTCCTCCGTGATCTGAAAACCCAGTCTATTAAGCGCGCACACCGCCTCCACCGCAATGACCGCGTTTTCGATCTGACAGGTGCCGGCAAGGTGAATCTCCAGGTCTTTATAACCGCCGTAGGAAAAGCTCTGCCTCTGAAGTCCGCAGGAGACGTCTGTCGCCTTCGCCATGTCAGCAATGCAAAGTTCCGCCCGCTGCCGCGCAGCCGTTTCCCGGATCACCTGCATTGCCTCCGGCTCCTGACGTGTGCTCACTACCGCAGTGCCCGGCTTGATGATGCCTGCTTTGTGCGCGGCGATCTCCGCCAGTGTGTTTCCAAGAAACTGCATATGATCGCGGCTGATGGAGACAAGCACCTCCAGCACCGTCGTTTGCACCGCATTTGTGGCGTCCGTGTCACCGCCCATCCCAGTCTCCAGCACGACGATGTCACATTTTTCCTGCACAAAGTACAAAAATGCCAGAGCGGTCTCTATCTCAAATACCGTCGGCTGCGGTTTTCCCGCCGCCTTAAGACGCGCCGCCGCATCGCGGATGCACGCTGTGTGCTCTGCAAGCGCCTCTCTTGTAATATATTCCTCATTTACCTGGATGCGTTCCCGGTAGGAAAACAGCGTCGGTGAAATGTATCGCCCCACGCGGTATCCCGCCTCCTTTAAAATGGTGGACAGGTATGCCAGCACGGAGCCCTTGCCGTTTGTCCCGGCTATGTGGATAAATTTCAGCGCATCCTGCGGATCGCCAAGCTCCTGCAGCAGCGCCCGCATACTCTCAAGTCCCAGAACGCTCCCGGTTTTTCCCGCCTCGTCGAGGTACGCCCTCGCCTCTTTATAATCCATACCGCTACACCGTCCTGCGCGCCGCATCCCCGCGGACCAGAACTGTCAGCGGGCTGTAATACAAAAGATTTGTGAGGACGCAGTATACCGGTATCATCGTCCCGCACTGGATCAGTCTACCCGGCAGGATCGCGCGCAGATCGTAGCCATTCATCAGCACCAGTCCGCTTGTCGTCAGCACCAGTGTCCCCAGAACCGCACAGCACACG
>CABRSG010000378.1 GCA_902473545.1 uncultured Lachnospiraceae bacterium
GGCTGATGGAAACCACGGATGATCTCGGACGGCCGCACAGCATGCAGGGCTGGGGACTTCTGAATATCGGCAGATTTTGCAGAATCTTCTTAACAAACAGATAAAAATATGTTATATTTATCAGAGGAAGCCGCGCGAAGCGGCGGAAAGGACGGGCGGTTTATGGACAAAGAAAAATATGTGGCGTATGTCGGAACCTACACGCATGGCAGCAGTGTGGGCGTTCATGTATACGATCTGGATGTAGAAAACGGTTATATGACGGAGCGCGACGTCGTTCCGGTGAACAATGCATCGCATCTCACCAAATCAGATAACGGAAAATATTTATACTCCATCGCGGATGAGGGCGTGGAGGTATTAAAGATAGATTCCGAAACGGGCGATCTCACGCCGATTAACAAGGTCGGCATCGACGGCATGAGAGGATGCTTCCTCTCGACGGATCATCGCGGCAAATTCCTGTTTGTAGCGGGGTATCACGACGGCAAGGTAACGGTTGTCCATACACACCGGGACGGTCGTCTGGGCAGCGTGATGGACGGTATCTTCCACAAAGGGCTTTTCAGCGTAGCGGAGCGCAATTTCCGTCCGCATATCAGCTGCGTCATGCCGACGCCGGATCAGAAATTCCTCTGTGTGGTGGACTGCGGCATCGACCACATCAATATTTATAAGGTAAACCCGACCAGCGGCAAACTAAAGCTGCTGGATGTAGTGCGCTGCGAGCTGGAATCCGGTCCGCGTCTCATCCGTTTCAGCAAGGACGGCAGATTTGCCTATGTAAACTGCGAGCTGAGTAATGAGATTCTGGTGTACTCTTACGACGGAAGCGGAAAGATCCCCAAATTCGAGCTGCTTCAGAAGGTGGATTCCCGTATGGATAAAAAGGAGCTGCGGTGCGCCTGCTCCGGTCTGCGTATCGCGCCGAGCGGAAAATATCTGTACACCTCATCGGCGGGGGACAACAGCGCCTCTATTTTTTCGATCGATCCCGAAAATGGTATGCTCACGAAGGTGCTCTCACTGCCGATCAGCGGGAAATATCCGAAGGACATCGACGTGTTCCCGGATGAAAAGACGCTGGTGACGCTCAACCATGAGTCGAATGAGATCCGTTTCTTTACGATCGATTATGAGAGAGGACTGCTTGTGATGAAGGGAAGACCGATCAAGATCGATACGCCGAACTGTATTCTGATCTCTAAGGTGGGAGAGCCGGAGGATGAGACGGCGCAGCAGGCAGACGCATAAAAAAGAACAAAGAAAAGTGTACCGCCGGTACCATGCCGGCGGTAATTTGCACCCAGAGGGATGTTGATCCTGAACCGGATTCTCTCTGAAAGCCATTACTTCCGGTAAAAATCCAGAATGCTGTCCATCCGTGCATACATATTTGCGAAAAGCGCGTCCACGATCGTGATTGCCGCCATGGATTCCGCGACGACGACGGCGCGTGCTGCGATCAGCGGGTCGTGACGTCCCTTTACGCGCACGGTAAGCGGTTCGCCGCTTCGTGATACGGTCTGCTGCGGGACGGAGATGGACGGGGTGGGCTTAAAGCCGATGCGCAGCAGCAGGTCGCTGCCGTCGCTGATGCCGCCGAGCGTTCCGCCGCTGTGGTTGGTGCACTTGCGGATCACGCTGTTTTCCTCTGCGGTGAAGCTGTCGTTATTTTCGCTGCCGCGCGCCCGGGAAGCAGCGATCCCGTCGCCGATCTCAAAGGATTTGACGGCGCCGATAGAGCACATTGCTTTCGCAAGGTTGGCGCTCAGCTTTTCAAATACCGGATCGCCAAGTCCGACCGGAAGCTGATGGATGATGCACTCGACAACGCCGCCGGAGGAGTCTCCCTCTGCTTTGCAGCCGGAAAGATACGCAGCCGCGCGCTCTGCGGCTTCTGCGTCCGGCATGTGGAAGGGATTTCTGGCGATTTCCGTCTCATCGAAGCGCTGAGGATCCATCTCGATGGGACCGATCGAGCGCACGTAAGATGTAAAGGAAATGCCAAGAGACGCAAGGATTTTACAGGCGACGGCGCCGGCAGCCACTCTGCCGATCGTCTCACGCCCGGAGGAGCGTCCGCCGGTAATCGCGGAAGCCGTATTTTGCGTCGAAGGTGTAGTCCGCGTGCCCGGGACGATAGTAATTTGCAATTTCGCTGTAATCCGCGGAGCGCTGCGTTTTATTATAGACAAGCATGGAAATCGGGCATCCGGTCGTTCTGCCCTCAAAGACGCCGGAGAGGATTTCAACTGCATCATCCTCTTTGCGCGGAGTGGAAAACGCATTCTGTCCCGGCTTTCTGCGGTCTAAAAAGCGCTGGATATCGTTCTCGTC
>CABRSG010000379.1 GCA_902473545.1 uncultured Lachnospiraceae bacterium
TCAAGCCCGGCGCTTTACCAGGCGCTCGGCGTGTACCTTCCGCTGATTACGACAAACTGTGCGGTACTGGGCGTGGCGCTGACGAACGTGCAGAAGGAATACGATTTCGCGCACAGCGTGGTAAACGGAATCGGCACGTCTGTCGGTTTCACGATCGCGATCGTTATTATGGCGGGTATTCGTGAGAGAATGGAAAATAATAACATTATCGGACCGTTAAAGGGGATGCCGATCGTGCTGTTCACCGCAGCGCTGATGGCGATTGCCTTCAACGGGTTTTCCGGGCTGATCTAAGGAGGAAGAGGTATGAGTATAACAGCGATTCTTCTGGCGGCACTGGTTGTCGGAGCGGTGGGTATCCTTGTAGGTTTCCTTCTGGTAACTGCCGGAGAAAAGTTTAAAGTGGAAGTGGATGAAAAAGAGGTTGCTATCCGGGCGGAGCTGCCGGGAAACAACTGCGGCGGCTGCGGATTTCCGGGTTGCGACGGTCTGGCGGCTGCAATTGCAAATGGCGAGGCACCGGCGAACGGCTGTCCGGTGGGAGGCGCTCCGGTTGCCGCAAAGATCAGCGCACTGCTCGGCGAGGAGGTTTCCGATGTGAAGCGCAGGGTAGCGTTTGTGCGCTGCTCCGGAGACTGTGACACGGCGCTGGATAAATGTAATTACGTTGGAATTAAGGACTGCCGTGCGGCGGCTGTGGTTCCGGGACGGGGAGCAAAGCACTGTGTGAAGGGTTGCAAGGGCTTCGGCTCCTGCGTGACGGTCTGTAAGTTTGATGCGATCCATGTGGTAAACGGCATCGCTGTGGTGGACAGCTCAAAGTGTGTGGGCTGCGGAAAATGCGCGGCGACCTGCCCGAACGGTCTGATCGTGATGATCCCGGCGGATGCGAAGTACGTTGTACGGTGCAATTCCCAGGACAAGGGCAAGGCGGTAAAAGAGGCGTGCTCGGCGGGGTGTATCGGATGCAGCCTCTGCACGAAGCAGTGTGAGTTCGGTGCGATCACCATGAACGGCAATGTTGCGGTCATCGACCAGGAAAAATGCCAGGCATGCGGAAAATGTGCCGAGAAGTGTCCTTCTAAGATTATCCGTAAGAGAGGAGAGTAACAACAAAAAACGGAATCAGAAGCTTTTACAGATGAAGCATCGTATGAGAATTCAAAATATGAAATATAAGAAACGATTTACAGCGGTTCTGGCAGCCGCGCTGTGCCTCCTCGCGGGGTGCGGCGCGCAGCCGGAACCGAAAAAATTTGAGAAGACAACGCTCTATTTCGACACAGTGATCACGATCAGCTTTTATGCCGGTGAAAATGGTGAGGAGCTGATGCAGCACTGCATGGATATGTGTGCGCAGTTTGAGCGCGTTTTCAGCCGGACAGACAGCGAGAGCGAGCTGTATGCGGTGAACCACCGCACAGAGGATGTCGTAGAAGTGTCGGAGGGTATCGCTGAATTGGTTTCTGTCGGACTGGAATATTACGAAAAATCGGGTGGGAAATTTGATATCACGATTGCTCCGCTTTCGGATCTCTGGGATTTTAAGAGCGAGGATGCGACGGTGCCGGAGGCAGAGCAGATCGCGCAGGCAGCGGCGGAGGTGGATGCCGGAAAGGTGCATGTGGACGGGAACACGCTGATTTTTGACAGCCCGGATATCATGATCGACCTGGGAGCGCTGGTGAAGGGCTATGCGGCGGATGCGATCAAGGAATATCTGACGGGTGAGGGTGTCACGAGCGGGCTTATCAATCTTGGCGGAAATGTGCTGGCGATTGGCAGCAAGCCGGACGGCAGCAAGTGGAACATTGGCATCCAGAAGCCGTTTGGGAGCTACAGCGAGACGGCGTCGGTAGTGAAGGTGGCGGATCAGACAGTAGTATCCTCCGGAATTTACGAGCGTTACTTTGAGCAGGATGGAAAACTCTATCATCATATTCTTGATCCCGACACCGGCTATCCGGCGGAGAGCGACATCGAGGGCGTTTCTATCATTTGCGGCTCCTCGCTGACGGGGGATGCGCTCAGCACGACCTGTCGGGCGCTCGGATCAGAGCAGGCGGAGGAGCTGATCCGCCGAACGGACGGTGCGGAGGCAATCTTTATTTTAAAAGGCGGCGAAGTGTATTATACGGATGAGGCGCTGCGGGAATAATTTGTGTGTATGAGAGGAAACCAATGCATAAAAAAAGAAATACGATCATTTTTGCGGCGCTGGTCATTTTTGCAGCGTTTGCGGGACTTTTGGTGCAGGAGACCTTACTGAAAAAAGAGGGCAGCTATGCGGTCATCCAATCCCACGGGATGGAGGAGGCACGGCTGCCCCTCTCCCCAAA
>CABRSG010000380.1 GCA_902473545.1 uncultured Lachnospiraceae bacterium
TTGCGCACCTGCTTCTTTCGCAGCGCGCTGACCGCCTTCTTTTTGCACTGCCCCTCCGCGCCGCAGTTCCAACTGAAATTGTAGGCGGAGCCGTCGGTATTCTGCTCGCCGTTCTCCTCGTTATGCTTGTTATCGTAGCTCACCAGATCCTGCAGCGTGAAGCCGTCGTGGTTCGTCATATAATTGATGACGCCAAACTCCGCAGAATTCCGCCGTCCGCGCCAGGCTGCCGTCTCCAGCACGCCCTCGTCGCCCTTTAAGAGACGGCGCATGTCCACCAGAAATCCGTCGTTGCATTCCGCAAAGCTGCGCGTGCCATCCCCGCGTCCGTTCCACCAGCCGGAAATATTGCCTGCGAGAAGCTTCGTGCCCGCAAGAAGCGGATCTCCCGCAAGATGACGGCAGATTTCTTCATTTCCCATAATATGAAAGCCATCGATGGGGTCTTCCCGCACCCAGAACGTCAGACAATCAAGCGCTGTCCGCACCGGAATCTCCCATGTGAAGTATACGTCCAGCAGTACCTCGATGCCATTTTCATGAAATGCACGCACGCAGTCCTTCAGTTCCCGCACGGGGTCCGGTGTTGCCGCATAGGAACGCCGGGGCGCAAAATAATTTCCCGCTCCATAGCCCCAGTAATCCTTCTTTCCCGGCAGCGTCTGCATCGCCGGACGCTCTTTTTTCACAACCGGCAGCGGCGACGGCTCGTAGACGGGCATCAGCTTTACCTGATTGACGCCAAGCTCCTTCAGGTAGGGGATCTTTTCCTGCAGGCCCTTAAAAGTACCCTTTCCGCGCACCTTCGAGCGCGAGTGCCTGGTGAAATTGCGCACGTGCAGGTGGTACATCACAGCGTCCTCCCAGGCAATATCCGGCTTTTTATCCGCCTGCCAGTCGTAAGCCGCAAACGCCATTCCGCAGCGGACATCTGCCCAGCTCTCTGCATTTTCTTTCTGCGGACAGATGAGAGCCGCATAGGGATCGCCCGCGATCTCCCCGTCGACTCTGAACTGATACGTGCACTGTTTCCACGGCATGCCGATGACCTTCATGGAGCGCAGTCCGCCGATCGCCGCCTCATCCGGAAAAGGCTCCTCCTGCATAAGAGCGCCGCTCTTTTTGTCGTACAGCAGAAGGTCCGCCTTCTGCCCCTTTCCCGCGGCAACGGTAAACCGAACCCCATCTCTCTCCTTTACGGCGCCGGGTGTACAGAAAAGTGCCGCACTTTTCTCTACTGTCCATACTTTCTGCCTGTTCTGCAACATTTTCTCATCCTTTCCGTAAGCATGTTTGAAACCAGTATAACATAATTCTCCCCGGTTTGTATAATACTTTTGAAATTTACTTACTATTTACTTGCATTTAGCGGAAGATTTTGCTAAAGTGGTGGTAACCCCAACGGGGACAAAGAAAAAAGCGAGGTTAAACTTATGAGCGAAAATGATGTAAACTGCAGCGGAAACTGCGCTTCCTGCGGCGAAGACTGCGAACAGGCAACCGTCACCCTCACGCTGGACAACGGCGAGGTTTTAGAGTGCGCGATCCTGACCGTATACCCGGTTGGAGACAAGCAGTATATCGCGCTCCTTCCGCTGGATGAAAACGGCGAAAACGAGGACGGCGAGGTATTCCTGTACCGCTACAAGGAAGAAAACGGCAATCCGTCCCTGGAAAACATTGAGGACGACGACGAGTACGAAGCTGCCGCAGATGCTTTCGATGAAATGCTGGACGAGCAGGAATTCGACGAGCTGCTGGAGGACGACGAGGAAGAATAATTTCTTCTGCCGCACTTCTTATAAAAAATGAGCCGCACCCTTTCGGGCGCAGGCTCATTTTTTCGCTGCTTTCTCATTGTTTCTTATTCCGTTTTCTGCACCCCCTTCTGGCAAAAGGGTGACAGCGTTTTTTATTTTACAGCAGAAATGGCGACGGCTTTAAGCTCCTGCCGTATTTTTCTTTCAGCACGCAGAGCGTAAGCTGCTCAGAGGCGCGTGTGATGCCGACGTAGAACATGCGGCGTTCCTCCTCGATATCGCTGACAAGCAGCGCCTTTTTGTAGGGGATGATGCCCTCGTTTACGTCGATCAGAAAGACGATCGGAAATTCCAGCCCCTTTGCGCTGTGCAGCGTGGTGAGCGTCACGCAGTCGCTCTTTTCTCCGCCGTTTTTCGCCTGCTCGCGCAGCATTTCGGTGTATTCCTCCATGTAAGCGAACCACTCTGCATGCGTCTTATAGCCTTTGGCGCTCTCCGCAAGCCGGTCCAGCACCTCATAGAGATCCTCAGCCTTGATTTTGCGGTACTCAGCATATTCCTCCAGAT
>CABRSG010000381.1 GCA_902473545.1 uncultured Lachnospiraceae bacterium
GGCTGCGGCAGGCCAAGCAGAATATGCAGGAGCGCGCGGCGTACCATGGCTTCCGTGAGATTGCGCGTTTTGATAAGCTTCACAAAGGAAGAGAAGTCTGTAAATGCATGGCGCATCTGGAAAACCCGACGCGCGAGCGTTTCCGGGACATCAAAGCGGGAGGCAAGGGATTCCCAGCCTGGCGCTGTCAGCAGGCAGTAATGCAGCATAGCCGAAAAATCGTCCGCAAAGACGGGAAAGCTGCGCTGCCAGTTGGCAGAGAGGATATCGTATACGTCTTTCGGAACCGAAGCAGCAAGCTGCGGCGGGAAAACGCTGTCGGATAGCTCCTTAGCGAATGCGCCGCGCAGTGCTGTGGCGGAGCAAAAATTACCGATATCTGTATCATGATAGCCGCTGCCCGTACGCTGAATCGTGACGGGCTTTATTGCGCTGCCTGATTTAATGAGCGCCTTTAGGTATTCGATTGCAAGAATATTGTTGGGGTGGGAAAGGAGGGGTGCGAGGGCGTTGCCCGCATTTTTCTGCTCCAGATACCACTCAAGCGCTTCCTGCCGTGCGTTCGGAAAGGAAAGCCCCTGCCGCAGCAGCGTCTGCAGCTTTTGCCGGAAAGCATCCGGTTCTGCGGAAAGTATATGGGCAGCCGTCTGCAAAATATCAAGATTTCCGCATTCACTTCCAAAGCAGAGATAATCTACACAGTCGAGCGCGTTTAAAAGAGCGACAGCGCCTCCGGCGAAATATTCGGCGCTTCCGCAGGCATAGCAGACAGGCAGCTCCAGCACCAGGTCGGCTCCGCAGCGGACCGCCATCTCTGCGCGCGCGGATTTGTCGATCACTGCGGGCTCTCCGCGCTGCACAAAATCCCCGCTCATTAAAACAAGCAGGAAGTCGGCGCCTGTCAGACGCCGGGCTTCCCGGATATGATACGCATGTCCATTATGAAACGGATTATATTCCGCAATCAAAGCGGTAACTATCATTAACAGACCCCTTTCTTCTTTTCAAAGCAGCGGCAGAATTACAAGATGATAAATCACGGGACAAAGAATGGCGGGCAGCATATTTGCCAGACGGATGCCCTTGTTCCAGAGCAGATTAATGCCCACGCCGGTAATCAGCACCGAGCCCATCATGGATAAATCGCCGATGAGCGCATCCGACAGAAACGGCTGGATGACGTGTGCAAGCAGTGTGATGCTTCCCTGGTAAATGCCCAGTGGGATGGCGGCGAACGCCGCGCCGATCCCCATCGTGGAGGCAAAAATCAGTGTAATCACGCAATCGAGCGCTGCTTTTGCGGTGAGCATGGAAAAATCGCCTGTCAGACCGTCCTGCAGCGAACCGATAATTGCCATAGCGCCGATGCAGATTACCAGCATATTTGCCATAAAGCTTTCCACAAAACGCGCATCCTTAGAGGCACCGACCGCTTTTTTGATGCGCTCGCCAAGAACAGTGAGGCGCTCCTCAATCCGCAGCAGCTCCCCGATCAGTGTGCCCGGCACCAGCGAAAAAATAATCAGCATCGTTCCGGTGACCGAGAAAACGCCGCCTTCATACACCAGCATTTCCGAGAGAACGCCGCTGATACCGATAAACAATGTGCAAAGTCCGAGTGCGTGCATCAAAGACGCTTCGTATTATTTAATTACCCCGGCGTTGATAAATCTGCCGAGGACGCCGCCCAGTATGACGGCGGTTACATTAATCAGTGTGCCCATACATTTCTTTTCCTGTTCTTATTTTCTGTTTCGAATTATACATCAGCAGGCTTCCGATGTAAAGAATCGAATGTAACTCAATCTTGTCATTTCAGCTCTTCAATGGTAAAATCAGGCTGTGCCGGATAATTCGCAGTTCTGACCGGCAAAGAAAAGAGGAGAAAGAAAAAATGAATATTTGTGTAAAAGGCGGCTGCCGTATTTTTCAGAAGGTTATGAAATACGGCATGTATGTGATGCCGTGGCGGACGCCGGAGATTATTGAGGGAGAGGACGCGCTGGTGCGCCTTGCCCAAAAGCTGAAGGAAGAGGATTATCACTGTGTGCTGGTGGTGACGGATAAGGGACTTGCGCAGATCGGGCTGCATCTGGAGCTGACAGATGTGCTGGAGATGTACGAGGTGCCGTATGTGCTGTACGAGGATACGATTCCGAATCCGACGATCGCCAATATCGAGGAGGCGCTTGTTTTATATAAAGAAGCGCAGTGCGAGGCGATCGTGGCAATCGGCGGCGGCTCGGCGATGGGCTGCGCAAAGGTGGTCGGCGCGCGGGCGGTCAAGCCGCGCCAGTCGGTGCAGAA
>CABRSG010000382.1 GCA_902473545.1 uncultured Lachnospiraceae bacterium
TATCCGTCAGTTTAATCTGATGTTCAAGACCTTCCAGGGCGTTACTGAGGACGCGAAGAATACCGTTTACCTGCGTCCGGAGACAGCGCAGGGTATTTTCGTAAACTTCAAGAACGTGCAGCGGACGTCCCGCAAGAAGATCCCGTTCGGCATCGGTCAGATCGGAAAATCCTTCCGCAACGAGATCACGCCGGGCAACTTCACTTTCCGTACCAGAGAATTTGAGCAGATGGAGCTGGAATTTTTCTGCGAGCCGGACACCGATCTGGAATGGTTTGCATACTGGAAGCAGTTCTGCCTTGACTGGCTGCACAACCTCGGTCTGAAGGATGACGAGGTGCGTTACCGTGATCACGAGAAGGAGGAGCTGAGCTTTTACAGCAAGGCGACCACCGACGTGGAATTCCTGTTCCCGTTCGGCTGGGGCGAGCTCTGGGGCATCGCGGACCGTACGGATTACGACCTCACACAGCACCAGAATGTATCCGGACAGGATCTTACGTACTTTGACGATCAGAAAAACTGGAAATACGTTCCGTACGTTATCGAGCCGTCGCTGGGCGCAGATCGTATGGTGCTTGCGTTCCTGTGCAGCGCATACGATGAGGAAAACATTGGAACGGAAGAAAAGCCGGATATGCGCACCGTGCTGCATTTCCATCCGGTACTCGCTCCGGTGAAGATCGGCGTGCTGCCGCTCTCCAAGAAGCTTAATGAGGGCGCGGAGAAGGTATTCGCACAGCTTTCGAAGAAATACAACTGCGAGTTCGACGACCGCGGAAACATTGGAAAGCGTTACCGCCGCCAGGATGAGATCGGCACGCCGTTCTGCGTGACCTACGATTTCGAATCCGAGACCGACGGGGCAGTCACCGTCCGCGACCGCGACACCATGGAGCAGGTTCGCGTGAAGATCGACGAGCTGGAAGCGTACTTCGCGGATAAATTTACGTTTTAATGATGAAAAATTTATGGTAGCGTGCGCCAGTCTGCCCCAAGCAGCCTGCGCGCTCAATATAAAAATATTTTAGGAGGAAACATTCATGAAAGGTAATATTGTAGTAGGACAGTCCGGCGGACCGACAGCGGTCATTAACTCCAGCCTCGCTGGTGTTGTCAGCAAAGCAAGAGAGCTTGGCGTAAAGAAGATTTACGGTATGCATCACGGCATCCAGGGCTTCCTCAATGAAGATCTGGTAGACATGGGCGAGTATATTAAAGAGGACAAGGACATCGAGCTGTTAAAGAGAACACCGTCCGCATTTCTTGGCTCCTGCCGTTACAAACTGCCGAAGATCGAGGGCAACGAAGAAGTTTACGACAAGATTTTTGCGATCCTGGAGAAATATGACATCGAGTGCCTGTTCTACATCGGCGGAAACGATTCTATGGACACCATCAAAATGCTGTCTGATTACGCAGCTCTGAAGGGCAAAACACAGAGATTCATGGGCGTTCCGAAGACTATCGACAACGACCTTCCGATCACGGATCACTGCCCGGGCTACGGTTCCGCAGCAAAATATATCGCAACTTCTCTGAAGGAAGTTATCCGCGACAACGCAAGCTTTGGTATCGAAAAACCGACCGTTCTGATCTGCGAGATCATGGGACGCCATGCAGGCTGGCTGACGGCAGCGGCAGCGCTGTCCAGAGATGAGGACTGTGAAGGTCCGGATATGATCTACCTGCCGGAAAGAACCTTTGACTACGACGATTTCCTTGCAAGAATCAAGGATCTCTCCGTGAAGAAGAGCTCTGTAGTGGTAGCTGTTTCCGAGGGCGTGAAGCTGGCTGACGGACGTTTTGTATGTGAGCTGGGCGGCGGCTCTGATTTTGTAGACGCATTCGGACACAAGCAGCTTTCCGGCTGTGCGGTAACGCTGGCAAACAAGGTTGCGGCAGATACCGGTCTGAAGACCCGTGCGATTGAGTTTTCCACTCTGCAGAGAGCGGCAACACACGTTGCTTCCCTGAACGATATCAACGAGGCATTCAACGTTGGTTATCTGGCATGCAAGGCGGCTGACGAAGGTCAGACAGGCATGATGATCACCATTGATGTGAAAGAGAGAAGCCCGTACCAGGTAGGATATGGCATCTACGACATCCATCAGATCGCAAACGTAGAGCGTCCGGTTCCGGATGAGTGGATTTCTGAGGACGGCACCGACGTTTTGGAAGGCTACGTTGAGTATGCGCGTCCGCTGATCCTCGGCGAGCTTACTCCGCTGATGGTAAACGGCGTTCCGAAGCATCTGGTACTGAGCAGAGATAGCTATCGCAAATAAAATAATAAGAGAATC
>CABRSG010000383.1 GCA_902473545.1 uncultured Lachnospiraceae bacterium
ATGAACCGTGTGCTCTAGCCAACTGAGCTATTCCGCCGCAACACGGTTATTATAGCGGTTTTCCCTCCACTTGTCAACTGATTTTTTTAATTTTCTGCACGGAAAAGGATCTCGTCCTCGCCGACCATGCCAAGCTTCTGTCTCGCGACCTCACCGGCGTACTCCGGCGTCCTGACATACTCTCTTAGCTCCTCTATTTCCACCGCGCGCTCGCTCTCTTTGGCGATCTGCTCGTTCAGCTCCTCAACGCGCGCCTCATATGCGGCGTTCTTTTCCCGCAGGCGGCTGCTCTGCGTAAATACGACGCACATCAGCACGACTACCACTGCCGAAATACAGATCATTTCCCTGCGGTTGCTGCCTCTGCGTTTCTTTCTTTTTTTCATAGACCGGATTCTCCTGTTAAAAACCTGCTATCTTCTGTTCACTGACATTTTACCTCTTTTTTTTACCTTTTTCAACAGTTTTATCCATGTCTTTCGAAAAAACACTTCTGCCAGATACTGGAGCCACACGCCGAGAAGGATCCCGACAAAGGAATACCCCCGCAAAGCGCCGTTATTTTTTTCAAATATCATGCCGAATATAATAAAGGAAGCTGCAAGCCAGTAAAGCAGATCTTCGATACTGACCGCCAGGATATGATGCGGAACAGCTTTTCGGAAAATCCGGAAAAGATCATATGCCCAGACGAGAAAAATGCCGGTCAGGATACTGGCAAAGAAAAACGCCGCTTCCTGTTTCACTACCGCGCTCATGTCAGCGGAGCAGCCTGCTGATGAGGCTTCCTTCCTGCTTCTTTTTATGACCGCGCTCGGAGTAAACCATGCTGTCGACCTTTCCCTCCAGATCAGCTTCCCCAAGCTCCAGCGTCAGACGGCTGATGTGCAGATTTTTTCCCTTGATCGTCAGCAGCCCCATCTCCGTATCCAGCACAATCTCATTTTCATCAAACGACAGCACATCGGATATCCCGCTGACAGTCCCCGTTTTT
This sequence comes from uncultured Lachnospiraceae bacterium, assembly GCA_902473545.1. Classification (GTDB taxonomy): domain Bacteria; phylum Bacillota; class Clostridia; order Lachnospirales; family Lachnospiraceae; genus Marvinbryantia. The sequence goes on from CABRSG010000383.1 coordinate 995, forward strand.
CTTCCAATGATCACGAGCTTGTGCGCGCGCTGCATCTGCTTTTCTTCCATGGCATTCTCCGGCGTCATCCTCAATTCTATATATATGCGTCATCCCGGCTTTTATGCGTCGCAACCTGAACCCGACGCCGCTAATGTTTCCGGCGGTATCCTATGCTCCTGCAGACGCGCCTTTTTTCTTTATAAATACCGGTACATTTCCTGTGCCTCTTCCTTGCGCACAGTTTCCTGCACGCTGACCACCTCCACCTTCACGCTCTTAGTCCCAAACTGGATTTCGATGGTATCGCCCGCCTTCACATTGACGGAAGCCTTTGCCACCTTATCGTTCACCAGTACACGCCCGGCGTCGCACGCCTCGTTCGCAACAGTACGTCTCTTGATCAGACGGGAAACCTTCAAAAACTTATCTAATCTCATATGCACTCCTGTATTATAAAAATAGCGAGGCCGTCCAGCCCCGCAATCGCTTACTTTGCTTTTATTCGTTCACAGCATCCTTTAAAGCCTTGCCTGCCTTGAATTTCGGAGTTCTGGATGCGCTGATGGTCATTGTCTCGCCAGTCTGCGGATTTCTTCCCTCTCTTGCCGCTCTCTCAGATACCTCAAATGTACCGAAGCCTACCAGCTGTACCTTCTCGCCCTTTTTCAGTTCAGCAGTTACTACATCTGCAAAAGCCTTTACAGCTAATTCAGCATCTTTCCTGGATAACTCAGTCTCTTTTGCAATAGCTGCGATTAATTCTGTTTTGTTCATGGAAAATTTCCTCCTCGTAGATTTTCTCTTAACTTGCCATCCGGCATTCGTCAGATTTATCAGTCTTGTACGTTTCCTCGTACATTACTACTAACTTTTATATACCGTAACCCTGCGTTTGTCAAGACCTTTCCTTGAAAACATCGGATATACTGTTTCTGCGCTGCGCCCGGGACTACTGCCCGCTTTCCGCTTCCAGATGCCGTGCCATCTCAGCCTGCGCCCGCTGCAGCGCCTCGCGCTTTGCCGCCTCCACAGCCGGAGGTATCTGCTCCTTCTCCGCCCGCTTAATTGTCTCCCAGTCAGGCAGCTCCTTATTTTCCGTAAACACATGCGGGTGGCGTCGAATCATTTTTTCACTCGCCGCCTGCACGACATCGCCGACATCAAACAGCCCTTCATCCGCCGCGATCTGGCTCTGCAGAACGACCTGCAGCAGCATGTCCCCAAGCTCCTCACAGAGATTGCCCGCATCACCCGTTTTTTGCCAAACCTCGATTGCGGCGAGCGCTTCCGCCGTCTCATTGATCATACACGGCTTCAGGCTCTCGT
>CABRSG010000384.1 GCA_902473545.1 uncultured Lachnospiraceae bacterium
GGCCTCGGCGGTTTTTCAGGCGCTTTTTCGCTGGCGAAGATCAAAAATATGGAAGAGCCGGTGCTGCTTTCCGGCACGGACGGCTGCGGCACCAAGGTGAAGCTTGCCTTCATTCTGGATAAGCATGACACCATCGGCATCGACGCGGTGGCGATGTGCGTGAACGACATTGCCTGCGCGGGCGGCGAGCCGCTGTTTTTCCTGGACTACATTGCATGCGGAAAGAATTATCCGGAAAAAATCGCGGCGATCGTAAGCGGTGTGGCGGAAGGCTGCGTACAGTCTGACTGTGCGCTGATCGGCGGCGAGACGGCGGAGCATCCGGGGCTGATGCCGGAGAACGAATACGATATCGCAGGCTTTGCAGTGGGCGTAGTTGATAAAAAGGACCTGATTACCGGAGAGGATATTAAGGCTGGCGATACGCTCATCGGTATCGCAAGCTCCGGCGTGCACAGCAACGGTTTTTCGCTGGTGCGCAAGGTGTTCTCTATGGATAAGGAATCTTTGGATACATATTACGAAGAGCTTGGAAAGACGCTGGGCGAGGCGCTGATTGCCCCGACAAGGATCTACGTAAAGGCGCTGCGCAGCGTCAAAGAGGCGGGGGTGCGCATTAAAGGCTGCAGTCACATTACCGGCGGCGGTTTCTATGAAAATATTCCGAGAATGCTGCCGGACGGCGCACGGGCAGTGGTGAAAAAGGATAGCTACGAGGTTCCGGCAATTTTCAGAATGCTTGCAAAGGAAGGGCAGATTGCGGAACAGATGATGTATAATACGTTTAACATGGGTATCGGTATGGTGCTCGCGGTTGACCCGGCGGATGTGGAAAAAACGAAAGCGGCTCTTGCGGCGGCAGGTGAGACGGCATATGTGATCGCCGAGGGCGAGAAAGGCGTGGAATTATGCTGAAGATGGTAGTGCTGGTGTCCGGCGGCGGGACAAACCTGCAGGCAATCATCGATGCGATGGCGGCCGGGAAGATCACGAATGCAGAAATTGCGGCGGTGATCAGCAATAATCCGAACGCCTATGCGCTGAAGAGAGCAGAGCAGGCGGGCATTGAGGGCGTCTGTGTCTCTCCGAAGTCGTTTGAGACGAGAGATGCATTCAACCGGGCGCTGCTCGCAAAGATCCAGTCGTATGGGCCGGATCTGATCGTGCTGGCGGGATGTATGGTGGTAATTCCGAGAGAGATGGTACAGGCGTACCCGAATAAAATTATCAATATCCACCCGGCGCTGATCCCATCTTTTTGCGGAACCGGCTATTATGGGCTGCGGGTGCACGAAAAGGCACTGGAGCGCGGCGTAAAACTCACCGGGGCAACGGTGCATTTTGTGGATGAGGGGACGGACACCGGACCGATCATTCTGCAGAAGGCGGTTGCAGTAAAACCGGATGACACGCCGGAGATTCTGCAGCGGCGCGTGATGGAGGAAGCAGAGTGGCAGATCATGCCGCAGGCGATCAATCTGATCGCAAACGGCTGCGTGAAGGTAGAAAACGGCAGAGTGATGATAAGCGGAGGAGAACAATGAAGGTACTGATTGTAGGGAGCGGCGGCAGAGAGCATGCGATCGCATGGAAGGTTGCCCGGAGTCCGAGAGTGGAAAAGATATACTGTGCACCGGGAAACGCGGGCATCGAAGAGTATGCGGAGTGCGTGAACATCGGCGCGATGGAATTTGAGAAGCTGGCGGCATTTGCGAAGGAAAAAGAAATCGATCTGACGGTCATCGGCATGGACGATCCGCTGGTGGGCGGCGTTGTGGACGTCTTTGAAAAAGAAGGGCTCCGCGTGTTCGGACCGCGCGCGAACGCGGCGATCCTGGAGGGCTCCAAGGCATTCTCAAAGGATCTGATGAAGAAGTATCATATTCCGACGGCGGCATACGAAAACTTCAACGATCCGCAGGCGGCGCTCGCATACCTGGAGACGGCGAAATTCCCGATCGTTTTAAAGGCGGACGGGCTGGCGCTCGGAAAGGGCGTGCTGATCTGCAATAATCTGGAGGAAGCGAAGGCAGGCGTAAAGACGATCATGCTTGATAAGCAGTTCGGAGCTTCCGGCAACTGCATGGTGATCGAAGAATTTATGACAGGCAGAGAGGTGTCCGTGCTCTCGTTTGTGGATGGAAAGACCATAAAGACCATGACGAGCGCGCAGGATCACAAGCGGGCTGGGGACGGCGACACCGGGCTGAATACCGGCGGAATGGGAACATTTTCCCCAAGCCCGTTCTACACGAAGGAAGTAGAAGCGTTTTGTAATAAGTATGT
>CABRSG010000385.1 GCA_902473545.1 uncultured Lachnospiraceae bacterium
GGCGCTGTTAAGGTAACGGCTTCCGTACCGGGCAAGGTATTTAAGGTAGAGGCAAGCGTTGGACAGGCTGTAAAAGCCGGCGATACCATCGTTATCCTGGAAGCAATGAAGATGGAAATTCCTGTTGTAGCTCCGCAGGACGGCACGGTTGCAAGCATTGATGTGGCAGTGGGCGCGGCTGTAGAGAACGGCGACGTACTGGCATCCCTGAACTAATTGCATAGCGTGCATGTAACACTACAAAACAGGAGGTAAGATAATGTCATACATTACAGATACATTAGGCAATCTGCTCCACCAGACAGCGTTTTTTAATCTGACCTGGGGCAATTACCTGATGATAGCGGTGGCATGTGTATTTTTGTACCTTGCTATCAAACATGGTTTTGAGCCGCTTCTGCTGGTTCCGATTGCATTTGGTATGCTGTTGGTAAACATTTACCCGGATATCATGGCGAAACCGGAGGAGATGTCCAACGGCGTAGGCGGACTGCTCCATTATTTCTATATTCTGGATGAGTGGAGTATCCTGCCGTCACTTATTTTCATGGGTGTCGGAGCAATGACGGACTTTGGTCCTCTGATCGCAAACCCGAAGAGCTTCCTGCTCGGCGCTGCCGCACAGCTTGGTATTTACATGGCATATTTCCTTGCTATTTTCCTTGGCTTTAACGGAAAGGCAGCAGCGGCGATCTCCATCATCGGCGGAGCTGACGGCCCGACTTCTATTTTCCTTGCCGGTAAGCTTGGACAGACATCCCTTATGGGACCGATCGCGGTAGCGGCATATTCTTATATGTCTCTCGTGCCGATCATCCAGCCGCCTATTATGAAGGCGTTTACCACGGAGGAAGAGCGTAAAATTAAGATGGAACAGCTTCGTCCGGTATCCAAGCTGGAGAAGATCCTTTTCCCGATCATCATCACGATCGTTGTGTGTCTGCTTCTGCCGACCACCGCTCCGCTTGTCGGTATGCTGATGCTCGGAAACCTGTTCCGCGAATCCGGCGTTGTTAAGCAGCTCACAGAGACTGCTTCCAACGCGCTGATGTACATCGTAGTTATCCTGCTCGGTACTTCCGTAGGCGCTTCCACCAGCGCAGAGGCATTCCTCAACATGGACACCATCAAGATCGTTATCCTTGGTCTGGTAGCGTTCGCGTTCGGTACCTTTGGCGGCGTTATGTTCGGTAAGCTCATGTGCAAGATGTCCGGAGGCAAGATCAATCCGCTGATCGGTTCCGCAGGTGTATCCGCGGTGCCGATGGCAGCCCGTGTATCCCAGAAGGTGGGTGCGGGAGCAGATCCGACCAACTTCCTGCTGATGCATGCAATGGGACCGAACGTAGCAGGTGTTATCGGTACCGCCGTCGCAGCGGGTACCTTCATGGCGATCTTCGGGGTGTGAGCACTTGATGAAAGCAAGGCGTTAGCCCCCGCTTGAATTTAGTGCAGAACATCCTTAGCTGTGAGCTTGCTCACAAAGGAGCACATTTTTCGGCGGACATATAGGGCGAACACCCGCGACCGAGCGGACGCAGTGCGTCAGCGAGGCTCGCAGCACTGCGATGAATAGAAAAATAAGGAGGAATATATTAAAATGGCAAAACAGGTTAAAAAACCGATTAAAATTACCGAGACGATTCTGCGTGATGCACATCAGTCTCTGATTGCCACCAGAATGACAACGGAACAGATGCTTCCGATTGTTGATAAAATGGATAAAGTGGGCTACCATTCCGTAGAGTGCTGGGGCGGCGCAACATTTGATGCTTCCCTGCGCTTCTTAAAAGAAGATCCGTGGGACAGACTTCGTAAATTCCGTGACGGCTTCAAGAACACGAAGCTGCAGATGCTGTTCCGTGGACAGAACATTCTTGGTTACCGTCCGTATGCAGACGATGTAGTAGAGTATTTCGTACAGAAGTCCATTGCAAACGGTATTGATATCATCCGTATTTTTGACTGCCTGAACGATATGCGCAACCTGCAGACGGCAGTCAACGCAGCAAACAAGGAAAAAGGACATGCGCAGGTAGCGCTTTCCTACACCCTTGGCGAGGCTTATACACTGGATTACTGGAAAGAGATGGCAAAGAAAATTGAGGATATGGGCGCAAACTCCATCTGTATCAAGGATATGGCAGGTCTTTTGCTTCCGTACACTGCGACTGAGCTGGTAACGGCGCTGAAGGAAACAGTGAGCATCCCGATCCAGCTTCACACGCACTATACCTCGGGCGTCGCTTCCATGACCTATTTAAAGGCAGTAGAGGCA
>CABRSG010000386.1 GCA_902473545.1 uncultured Lachnospiraceae bacterium
GTTCGGCCGCAGCCCTGGGCATAGACGCTGTCCTCCTCACACCGGACTGCAGCAACCCTTTATACCGCCGCGCGATCCGCGTCAGCATGGGAACTGTTTTCCAGATCCCCTGGACGTGGCTGCCAACAGAGCCAGAGCAGCATTCCCCGTCATGTATCCTTTTACTGAAAAAGCTTGGATTTCAGACGGCAGCTCTGGCATTGACAGATAGCTCCATCTCCCTCGCAGACCAGCGTCTTTCCGCATCCGAAAGACTTGCTATTATACTTGGCTCCGAAGGAGACGGACTTTGCGCCGCCACGCTTTCAGACTGCGACTATACGATCCGCATTCCCATGATGCACGGCGTCGACTCTCTGAACGTAGCTGCCGCAAGCGCCGTCGCGTTCTGGGAGCTGTGCAAATATCCGGGGTAGCCCCTTATACACGTCCGCTTCGCGCATTTTTTCACCCGTAATCCCGCCTTTTACGCCCCGGCACTCATCACGCTGCTCACTGCTCCCACACAAGTGCGGTCTCCTGCTTCGCCAGGATACCGCTGCCACAATCATACCATGTGTCCAGCGTATCCTCAGGATCATCTGTCCGGTCATACACCGCTCTGTCGGAAAAATGCTCGCCGGACAGCTTTTCTTTTTCTGTCTCTGCCAGAAGATACGCTGTCTCCGGCTCCATATCCAGACTTTCCGGCAGCCCGCCCGGAGTGTATTCTTCCCGCTTTATGCACTGATGCGCCTTATCCATCTGATAAAGCGTGATCTTTACCGGACGGTGCATTGTTGCATAGCTGACCTGCACACTGCTTTTTGCCGTCTGACTCTTTCCATTTTCTGTCGTCTTTGTCTCCGCGCTTAAAGCAGCCGTAAAATGTACTTCTTCCTCTTCTGATTCCCCGCTTGTGCTGAAGCCCTCTCCGGCAGTCAGGTAAATCTGCCCTTCTGCGGTCTGATACACCGGGTTTAGATAATAGGAAATTCCTTTATCCGTCTGTCCCGGAATCATATATATCGTACCCTCCAGGCTCACCTCATCGCCCTCATCTGTGACAGTTATATTAAGATCCACATCGGAAATCCCTGCGTCGTACATCGAATGCCAGCCCCTGTTTCCGTCTTTATCCTCCAGAACCGGCGCAAAAAAGGAAATCCCCTCCACATCTTTAAAGGAAATGTCCCAATCGTAAGTATCCTCGCCGCCCTTTTTATCAATCACCGCATAGAGTCTCTCCTCGTATCCGGAAGTATTGCTGATCTGGATTTCGTTCGCCTTCATAAGCTGAGATGCATGATCCTGCAGATACGCATCCATGTCAAAGAGATCCAGATGATCCGACGTGATGAACGCTCCGATCAGCCGGTCATCCCCGCCTTCCGTTTCTGCACCGGGAACTGCCAGCGAGCAGCCGCTCAAAAGCAGCGCCGCAAATATCCCCAAAAATATTATCCGGTTTCTACTCCTCATGCTTCTCCTCCTCTCCAAGCTCTCCGTCAAACTTTAAAATATCCCCCACATCGCATTGCAGATAGTAGCAGATGCGGTTTATCGTGTGAAAGCGGACGCCCTTTGCTTTTCCGCTGCGCAGCACGGAAAGATTTGCCTCGGTAATACCCACCAGGGCGCAAAGCTCCTTCGACGTCATTCCCCGTTCTTTTAAAACCATTTCAAGACAAACTCTGATTCCCATTTCTTACCTCTCTGTGAAAAGCATAGGGTTCCTTTATATAAACAGATCATGCTCCTGTTTCATCCGCTGATCCTCCTGCAGATAGCGTGCCACCAACAGCATTGCCAGCACAAAGACGATGGACAGCACCGGAAAATGAATGGTAATGTCTACCCGGTAAAGATGCCGGTGCAGTAAAAGCTGCAGCACATGAAACAGCATCTCCACTGCAATCGTCACCATAAGCGCTGACCGGCAGAAATCCGTCAGCCTGCCGACTGCGCTGACCGCCGCATCAGAATAGCGGTCCTGCGCCAGCGCGTCCAGCATTTTAACCGCGAAAAATACCACCACCAGATCCATACTGTAGGGCATCGTTTTCACGGCAAACTGAAATACCAGAAACGCATAGGTGAGCGTCAGCTCCTGCGCCGTCCCAAATACCGCCGCTTCCGCCGCCGATATGCTGTTGCCGCTCCTCACAGCTTCCACGGCAGAGAGCAGATCACCGAGCCCCTGCCCGAATATCGCAAATACAAATGCTGTCATCGTAAACAACAGCAGAATTTTCAGCGCCGCCTGCAGTTTTCCCACATCTGCCGGCG
>CABRSG010000387.1 GCA_902473545.1 uncultured Lachnospiraceae bacterium
GACGATCGGCGGCTCCATGATCAATCCCGATACCCATCAGCGTGCGGTCAATCTGATCAACGCACAGCGCCTGGAAATTGAGAAGCTGATCACGCACAGCTACGATCTCTATCATCTGGACGACGCGATCCATATGCAGATGAGCAGCGAGTCCATTAAGGTCGTGGTACATCCGCATGACGGAGAGAAAAAGTAATTTTCAAAATCGCTTGACGTATGACAGGAAACTGGGTATAATATCTCTAGTGCAATAAAAAATACCCACAGTTGTATTATGCACAATCTACAACTGGAGGGAGGTTAGGTGTGAGACTATGTCAAATGTAATCGTTAAAGAAAACGAGACTTTGGACAGCGCATTACGCCGTTTCAAAAGAAACTGCGCGAAAGCTGGCATTCAGCAGGAGATTCGTAAGAGAGAGCATTACGAGAAGCCGAGTGTAAGACGTAAAAAGAAGTCCGAAGCAGCTCGCAAACGTAAATTTAACTAATGTGCAGAAATAAATTCCCGGTCATAAGACCGGGAATTTTGTATTTGCCCTGATTAATATGCGTGCGAAGGTTGCTGTGAACGGAGTGAACAGTAACGGCGTGGGGGAATTTCGAAAAAAATAAAACCAACGGTTGACAAATACACTTTAGCGTGCTAAAATCCATTATATCAACAAGAACAAACCGATGAGAAAGAGTAGTAAGCATTTCGATGAAATCACAGAGAGCTGCAGGCGGTGGAATTGCGGTATGGAATGATTTGCTGAATGGACTTTCGAGGGCAGCCTGAAATAAAGAATATAGAGTAGGCGCTGTCGGGAACCGAACCCGTTATCAATCAGGAGTGTATGAAAGTACATGCGAAAGTGGACGTTTACGTTAAGTTGAGTGGTACCGCGATAATAATTCAGATTATTACCGTCTCAGGCAAGAAATTGTTTGAGGCGGTTTTTTTCGCAAAAGTATTCAGCCGCGTAAATCCTGGTATGGAAAGGCAACAAAAAAATTTAAATATAAAGGAGAGCAAAATTATGAAAAGAAGAGTATTGGTAAGCACAGCAGCAACACTGACAGCAGCGGTTATGATGGCAGGAAGCGCGATGGCGCAGGACTACAAGGTAGGCCTCATTCAGTTTGTGGACGACGCTTCTTTAAATCAGATCGAGAAAGCGATCGAGACGCGTCTGGATGAGATTTCCGCGGAGGGCGAGGATCAGTTTATTTATGACGGCTACGTGTTTAACGGGCAGGCGGATGCGACGACGCTGAACCAGATCGCAACGCAGCTTATCGCGGATGATGTGGATGTGATCGTGCCGATCGCAACCCCGGCGGCGCAGATCGTGCAGACCGCTACAGAGGATAATCAGATTCCGGTGGTATTTTCCGCGGTATCTGATCCGGTGGGTGCAGGACTTGCCGAGACAATGGAAGCTCCGGGAGCCAACATCACCGGCACCAGCGATTCCTTAAATACGGCGGCGATCCTGGATCTGATGTTTGTGGCTAATCCGGATATCAAGTCTGTAGGACTTTTGTACAGCCAGTCCGAGGATTCTTCCAAACAGCCGATCGCGGACGCAAAGGCATATCTGGAGGAAAAGGGCATAGAGGTAGTAGAGAAGACCGGAACAAACAATACCGAGGTTTCGCAGGCGGCGGACGCACTGATCGCAGCAGGCGTTGACGCGGTATTTACACCGACCGACAACACCGTTATGACGGCTGAGCTTGCAATTTATGAGAAATTCATTGATGCAGGTATTCCGCACTATGCAGGTGCAGATTCCTTCGCGCTGAACGGTGCGTTCTGCGGATACGGCGTAGACTATGAGAACCTTGGCACGGCAACGGCGGATATGGTTGTGGAAATCTTAAAAGGCGCTGATCCGGCAACAACTCCGGTGCTCACCTTTGATAATGGTATCGCAACTGTAAACACCGAAACAGCAGAGGCGCTCGGGCTTGATTACAGCGGATTTGCAGAAAAATGCACAGCTGTTGTGGAAACTGTTACCGCAGAGGAATTTGAGTAAGGAGAAGAAGTATCATGGGATCACTGTTATCGCTTCCGGTAATTATCAGCGCGCTGGAGCTTGGCTTCATCTACGCGCTGGTAGCGCTGGCGCTCTTTCTGAGCTACTCCATTTTAAATATTGCGGATTTGTCGACGGACGGCTGCTTCACGCTTGGCTGCGCAGTCGGCGCGCAGATCGCGATCATGGGGCATCCGATCCTCGCGCTTTTTGCGGCGATGGCGGCGGG